>JANYJA010000028.1 GCA_025358575.1 Terriglobia bacterium | reverse complement strand
GCTCACGCGGCGTCGCTGCATCAGGGTTGCCCCCATTGTGCAAGATTCCCCACTGCTGCCTCCCGTAGGAGTCTGGCCCGTGTTTCAGTGCCAGTGTGGCCGTGTGCCCTCTCAGGCCGGCTACCGATCGTTGCCTTGGTAGGCTTTTACCCTACCAACTAGCTAATCGGCCGCGGACTCCTCTCGAAGCGCCTTTCGGCTTTCCTCTCTCGAGCTTATGCGGTATTGTCGACGGTTTCCCATCGGTATTCCCCACTTCGAGGTAGATGATCCACGTGTTACTCACCCGTACGCCACTTTACTCATGGATTGCTCCACTTTCTCGTTCGACTTGCATGTGTTAAGCGCGCCGCCAGCGTTGATTCTGAGCCGGGATCAAACTCTCATTTGTGTTTTGTGAGAATTAAAATCGCTCGGTTAAACCCAGAGTTCTGACGAAGTTCTATAGTGCATCCAACCAGATTGTCAAAGATCTGTATGATCCGCCGAACAACATCTTTCGATATTGCCCCGATCACAGGCCTCGAAACTTGTTGCCAATCCCCGCATGAGGCACAATCGGCCATTACACCCGGGAAATCGGCCAAAATCTAAACTCTTGAAAGAACTGCAGGAAGGCTGTTTTCCACTTCCGCCGACGTGATCGTCAGAAGTTTTGGTTCCGTTCCTTACCAGGATCTCTTTACTACTGCCACCTTACCACTAAATTTTGCTCCGAGCAAGCAACAAAGCGCCGCAGCGTTGCGTTTCCACCTTCGAATCGCATGACCGCTGTCCGCGCTTCAACCCGCCCGAAGCCGCTTTCGCGGCGACCCTTTATTCGGCGACTTGCCCAGAATAGCAACTACCCCACCCCTTGGCAAGTCTTTTTGAAAAATAAATTTCATTAGTGTTTCACACATGCGTGATGGGATTCCGCGCGGGAAGTCGTTCTCCTAGGTGACGGAGGAATTTCACACATGCTCTGCACTAAACTCACGCAACTCATTCTCGCCTCGGCGTTCTTTTCGGCCGCGGCAAACGCATCGCTTGTCTTCAACTTCGATGCCAACAGCCCAGGTACGGCAACAGGTTTCACCGATACCATGGGTGGCCTGTCCGCTACCTTCTCAAGCCCGGCCGATCCCGGTGGCTTCGTCATCTACCCGAGCTTTTTTCAGACGCTGACGGGCAACGTCCTTGGCGACCCGGGTCCCGCCGGCCTCGATAACCTGGCACTCACCGTCGCCTTCAGCCAAAACCTTTCCGCGATTACGCTGAGTTTCGCCACGTTCGATTTCGCAAGCCCCTCGCCGTTGTCTCTGACGGCATACCAAAACTCGAACCCTGTTGGTTTCATCTCGCAGTCGGGCATGTTCTTGAGCGGCTTCAGCTTTCCCGAAGGTCAAATCACTTTCTCCGGAAACGCCTTTAATAAAGTAGTAATCTCGTCGACGGCACAGGATTTCGCCGTCGATAACATCAACCTAAGCCCTGCCGCCGCGACGCCGGAGCCATCGGCGTTAATGTTGTCCGCCACCGGTCTGTTGGCGTTGATCATTTCCTGCGCGCTGCAGTTTGTGCGGCGCAGATTACCCGTAAGTTAACCAATCCAATTCACAACTCAGGAGAAAACCATGAACACCTCAAAATACGTGTACCTAAAAATCGTCAAATCCGCGGCTGTCGCGTTAATCTCGCTGTCCGCATTAATCGCTTCCGCTCAAAGCACCCACAGCATATTTCCCATGCAGCCGCCCTCGGTTTCTACTATTCCCGCGAATGGTGACATTAACCCATACGGCGTGGCTTTTGCTCCCAAGAACGTCCCCGCCGGCGGCATCTTGCAGCCGGGGGATATTCTGGTCTCGAATTTCAACAACAGCCAGAACTTGCAGGGAACGGGCACCACAATTCTGCGAGTCGATAAAGCCGGAAACACTTCCACGTTTTACGCGAGTCCCTCATCGCGCGGCGGGCTCTCCGCAGCTCTGGGCGTGCTCTCGGATGGAATCGTGCTCATCGGCAATCTCCCGACTATCGACGGAACGCCCGCTACCGTGCAGCCGGGGAACCTTTCCGTGCTCAACTCAGCCGGACAGTTCCTTGGAACCTTCGGCACCGTCTCCACACTCAACGGACCCTGGGGCATGGCCGTTCATGATACCGGCAACGGCGTCACCGGGACCGCCAACGTCTTTGTCTCAAATGTGTTGAGCGGCACCATATCGCGCTTCGATGTGTCTTACAACCCGCAAAACATTTCCGCCGGCGTAATTACTCTGGCAACTGGCTTTAGCCACCGCGTCGACATTGCGGCGTTGGTCCTTGGGCCCGCCGGTCTCGCTTATGACGCGGTCCATGACATTCTTTACGTCAGCTCTTCCGCGGATAACGCCATTTATCAAATTCCAACCGCAGCCGCGCCCCACACCACTCCCGTGACGCCCGCACTGCTGGTCAGCGACCCTGTGCACCTGCACGGCCCCCTCGACATTTCGATCCTGCCCAACGGCCACCTCGTGGTTGCCAACAGCGATGGCTCAAATGTCGACCCGAATCAGCCGAGCGAACTGGTGGAATACACCGCGGCGGGACAGTTCCTGGGGCAGATGTCAATCGATCCGAACAACGGCGGGGCGTTTGGACTGGCAGTGAATAACATGAGCTGGGGAACTTTCAAGATGGCCTACGTGGACGACAATGCAAACAAGCTGAACATCGTAACCGCCGTCGCGCAGTAAACCCTACCGCGAAAACCGCTGCTCGAATTGTTGCTGCCTCTGCCTCGCTTGTTCCAGCAAGCTCTTAAACCCAGGCGAGCTTCGCAACACTTTCAGCAGCGGGTCGCGGACGATGTAGGGATAACAGAAGAATCCTCCCACCGTGCTCCGCTGCAACATCCGCAAAGCCGCCTCCTGGTCCCCCAGCACCGCATACGCCTGAGCCACCTTGTACATTACTTCCGGATCTCTCACGCCGCTGGCAATCATCTTACTTTCCGTCGCTCTTAGCCGCGACAATCCCACCAAGACATGATGCTGCAGACCATCCTCCAGTGCCTTCCCAATCTGCGCTGGCAGCAAATCCGGGGCCATTTCATACGCCCGTTCGAAATCGGGCGCGGCTTCGGAGTATTTGCCTTCATAGTAAGACCCGAAGCCATGATAAAAAAGCGCGTAGGGTGAGTCATTCGAAGGCAAGCTTTTGACGAACTTCTCGTACTCGCCAAGATACAGATAAGAATTCAGCGCGGAGCTATTGATCTTCACCTCCGGGTCTAGCCGCCGAGCCAGCTCACACTCCGCCGCCGACGCCTCCAACATGCCGCCGTGCCGGTACGCGTAGCCCAGTTCCCAGTGCGCCTCCGCATTGTTCGGATTGCTTTGCAGTGCCACCCGCAGCAGCGGAACGGCCTCTTCCACGCGGCCGGTATCGGTGAACAGGTTGGCCATGTACACTCGGGGCTCGGGAAAAACGGGATCCAGCGCAATCGCCTTGTCGTATGCAGTTTCCGCGCGCCGGTAATGATCCCGTCCTCCAAAAAGCAGGGATCCGTTGGTGGTGTAAGCCCGCCCGAGATAAGCCCATGTGGGCGCATAGTTCGCATCCATCGCCGCCGACTTCTCCAGCATCGCAATCGCGCCCGTAAAATTGGACGTGGCATATAGATCCACGCCGCGTAAATAATATTCGTAAGCCAAGCTGTTTACTCGCGCGTTCGATGTCAGGCGCACTTGTTCATCCGGCCCCAAGCGCAGCGCCAGTCCCTGAATAATCATCGTCGCTACGCGGTCCTGAACCGTCAGCAGCTTGTCATATTTCACATTTAGCGTTTCCTGCCAAAGCACGGCATCGGGATGAAACCCGATCAACCGCGCGGTGATCCGCAAGTCGTCGCCATCCTTCAAATAGGTGCCGGTCAATAACATTCCGGCGTTCAGTTCGGCGGACGCCTTCCGCAGGTCCAGAACCCCGTCGCGATACCGGTTGATTGCCGAAGAAGGGCGTACATTGAGTGCCTTCACGTACCCCAACTTCCCGATCACTTCGTCCGCGAGCGACACGCCGAGAAAATCGGTCTTAACGTCAGGATTCAAATTACGGAACGGCAAAACCGCCAAGCTCCTAGGCGAAACCGGTTCCGGCCGGTGCAGTGTGAAGAACGCCACCACCGGAATGCCCATCACCAGGGCCGCCGCCAGAATCCAAACAGTTAGCATGGGCGGCCGCCTGCCGAATTCCACCTCGCGCTTCTCCTGGCGCAGATCGTCAAGCAAGTCCTCGGCGCTGGCATAACGTGACTCACAATCTTTCGTGAGCGCGCGCTGAACGGTCGCCTCCAGGCGCTTTGAGATTCCGCGCAAGCCTTGCGATACGGGAGGCGGATCGCTGCGAAGAATGTCCGCGATCAAATCGCTCTGCGTTTCTCCATGGAATGCGGCTCGGCCCGTCAACATCTCATACATCACCGCGCCCAGACTGAATACATCGGTGCGCCCGTCAACCTCTGTGCCCCGCGCCTGTTCTGGAGACATATAGCGGGGAGTGCCGCGTACCTCCCCCGCAATCGTCGTCTCGCCATCAGTTCGCGCATCGGTCAGTTTTGCGATACCAAAATCCAGGACCTTCACCCATCCGTCGTCGCGAACGATGATGTTCTCCGGTTTGATGTCCCTGTGAATCACTCCGGAAGCGTGCGCGGCGCTTAACGCCGCCCCCACCTGCGTCGCAATCTCCAACGCTTTTAGCGGTTCCAACCGGCCGTGTGCCAATAGTTCCCTGAGCGTGGATCCCCGCACGAACTCCGTGACCAGAAAGTAACGCTCCTCCGAGTGGCAGAATTCGAAAACCGTCAGGAGGTTGGCGTGATTCAGTCCGGAAAGCACGCGCGCCTCATGCTCAAAGCGCCGCAGTGCCAGTGCATCCCGCGTCAGATGCAGCGGCAGCATCTTCAACGCAACGTTTCTCTGCAAACGGGTATCCTGGGCCAGATAGACTTCGCCCATGCCCCCCGCACCCAGCTTCTGTATCACCTGGTAATGATCGAGAAACGACCCTTCCAGAACCGGCACTCCCGAGCGGTCGTCGAGATAGGCTTCGGCGGCGTTCTGCACGGCGCTCTCGAGAAACGGCGTGGATTCATCCAAACTCGCCAGCAGCGACTCCACTTCCCTCCGCAGCTCCGCATCCGAGCCGCAGGCCTCATCCAGGTATGCGGCCCGGTTCCCCGAATCGCATTCAATCGCGTGATGGAACACGTCCTCGATCTGTCTCCACCGGTCGGGACTCGTACGAGATGCTGCTTGCAATAGCCGATCCTTAGGACCAGTCTATAGTCTTTCGTCCGGCTGATTCAACGCGCGATACAGCCACGCCTTTGCCATTCTGAGATCCCGCTGCACCGTGGGCTCCGAAATTTTCAAAGCCGCCGCCACTTCCGTTTGGTTCAACCCGCCGAAATACGAAAGCTCTACAATGTCTGCTTTGCGTGGATCGATTTCGGCCAGGTTCCTGAGAGCTTCGTCCAGATTTAAGAGCCTTTCCTCGGGAGCCGGGGAGATGACCACGGCATCTTCAATCGAAATCTTAGCCGCGTCCCCGCCCCGCTTTTCGCGCCGGTGGGCCCGCGCATGGTCCACCAGGATCTGTCGCATAACCCGCGCGGATAAAGCGAAGAAGTGCACGCGGTCAACCCACGCGAGCTCGGATCCCGATATCTTCAAATAGGCTTCATGCACCAAGCTGGTCGCGTTTAGGGTGTCATTGGGGTTCTTACCACCCATGCACCGGGCCGCCAGCGTCCGCAATTTGGGGTAGATAAGGGTGAATAGCCGGTCGTAAGCCTCCACCTGGCCCGCGCGCCACGCATGCAGCAGGCCCGTGAGGTTTTCCGCGCTCGTCGGGCCGTCACCCATCCGTTTATCTTAATTCTTTTTGACGAGGAGGCTATTGAGGATCGCAGTAAATTTTTGACTTCATTTTCAACCTTTACAATAGTTCCATGAAGGCACGGAACTCGCTGATCTGTATCGGTCTTAGCGTTTTCACCGCGCTGCACTCCGAGACTTCCGTTAGCCTCCCTTCCGCGCTCGCCCGCTTGGCCGATGAGGCCGATTTGTTCGCCCGGATCGCTCCGGCCACGGTTTCTCAAGAAACCCTGATCCAGCGCGCCAGACACACGGCTGAGAGTGGTATTCCCACCGACGATTTCGATCATCGGGAAATCATCTCGGCCTATGGGTACTCCGCTCCGCCCAAAGCGCCGCTGGCCTTGCATGAATTCCGCCGCGTTATCTCGATCGACGGCAAAAACGTGGAAACCGCCGCCCATGCGCGCCAGAAGCTCGTGCTGAGTCTTCAGCCCGGCAACGGCTCGCGCCGCCGGAAGCTTCTTGAAAATTTCGAGAAATTGGGCCTGCGCGGCGCCGTTACCGATTTCGGCCAGCTGATTCTTCTTTTTGCCCGCGATCGCCAGCATGACTACGTTTTCGCCATCGGCAACACGACCACCCTCGGCGCCGACACGGTCGCCATCATTCACTTCACGCAGCGCGAGGGACCCGAAGGTCTTACGATTTATCGCGGCACCAAAGGCTCGCGCCGCTCTCTGAAGGGCGAAATCTGGGTTCGGGAAGGCGATCTCCTGCCTTTACGCATCACTCTGACTACGGTTGAGAAGACGCCGCGAGGCGAAATCAGCTCCGAAGCGGCCGTCGACTACACCCAAACGCAATTCGGACCTATTCTGCCCGTGAGCGTGGTCTACCGCGAATTCAACGGACCCGCGTTGCTGACTGAAAACGTGTTTCACTACGGGACGTTCCATGGGGTAAACGAACCGTGAATCGTTCGCTCCAGGCCGCAACGCCCGCCCGAACCTTGTAATCCCCTTGGTAGAGCGGCGCTTAAGATGTTATATGTCGTTGTTGCCTAATGGACGTTAAAGAAAAGCAGGAACTGATACGCCGCGTGAATAGCGCGTTGCTCTTAATTATGTGGGCCGCAATCGGCTTGGGAGTGGTGCTCGGCGTGGTCGTTTTGATTACATATTTGACGTGACGCCGACTTCAATTCGCCACAAATCGCGCCGCTTCCCGATCTTTCTTCACCCGCTCGATTTGAAAAACCTGGTTGTGCATTACCAGATGAACCCCTGGCGGCAGCACGCGCGCGGCAAATAAGCTTTCGGTCAAATTCTGAAGCCCGTCCGACCGTTCGAAACCTAGAGGCGTCATTGCCCCGGTGAGAATGATTGGAACGCCCAACCCCGGCAGCCGCGCTTTCAAATATAGACCCGTCTGGACCATGGTGTCGGTCCCGTGAGTGATCACAATGGGCGCTGGCGTCGCGAGCTTGTCACGAACCGCCTGCAAAATTTCGGCGCGGTCCTCGTCGGTCATCTCCAAGCTGTCTTTGTTCATGAGCGAAACGGCCCGGACTTCCAGATCCGGAAGGCGCAACTGGCGCAGATACCGGTCGATTTTACTCTCCAGATTTTCCACTGATCCGGTTTGTTCGGAATAAATCTTCTCCAGCGTCCCGCCAGTGGCCAGCAAGTGAACGATCAGCGGCATGGATATAGAAATTGGAGCAGATCCGCCACGCGATGCGCCCATGCCAGCTCATCGTGCCTCGCGCCCTCCGCTTCCAGATATGCCAAGTCTCTCCCTTCCACAAATCCTTTGGCTACTAGCGCATCGCGCAAGTCGCGCGCATCCTGCACCGTTCGCTCCCCTTCACCGGTGCCAATATCGAGCCAGATGCGTGCATTGGGCTTCCCATGCATTTCCGCGACGCGCCTTAAAATAATCCGGTTGTTCCACCAGACCGAGGGCGACATGACCGCCAATTTCCCGAACACGTGCGGATATTTCATACCCAGGTACAACGTCACCAGCGCGCCCAGGGAACTGCCGCCCAGCCCCGTGTTGGAGCCGCTGCGGTGCGTCCGGTAAGTCCGGTCGATGAACGGCTTCAGCTCGCGCGTCAGCATCCGCCCATACGCATCCGCGTCGCCGCCGTGCCCTGTTTTGGGATCGCGCGTGGGCGTATATTCGTCGATGCGATGATTCCCGGTGTTATAGATTCCGACGATGATCAGCGGCGCGATGGCACCCGTTCGAATCAGCTTTTGCGCCGTTTCATCCACCTGCCACTCTTTGCCCGGAATGAAGGATGTGGCGCCGTCAAACAGATTTTGGCCGTCGTGCAAATACAAAACCGGGAACCGGCGGCGCGGCTGGGTGGCATACTGTGGCGGCAAATACACCAGAACGTCACGCGCGTAAGGAACGAATTTCGACTGGAATTGAGAGTGAAAACGGAAATCGCCGGTCAGTGTGTGTGGCGTCGAGGATTGAGCCAGAAGAGGAAGCACCGTCATCCACAGGATAGAACGAGGGATGAGCGGGCGAAGCACTCCTCGATGGTACACGGGGCGGCAGGCTAACGCCGACTACGGCACCGTGAAATTGCCCCCGGTGGCGTAGGAGCCATTTGGAGTGGTGATGGTGATGGGTCCGGTGGTTGCGCCAAGGGGGACATCCGCAAAGACGGACTGCAGCGAGGTCACGGCGAAGGTAGTGGCTGGCGTGCCGTTGAAACTGACGAAGGTAGTTCCCAGGAGATTGTTTCCCCAGAGAAGCACTTGCTTGCCCGGCGCACCGCTGGTCGGAGAGACGACGCTCAGGGAAGGCTTCGGGGGCGCGAGGCCGACGTCGAAAGTGAATAGGGTCCCTTGTCCGTTGGCCCCTCCAACAGGCGCGTCTCCGTAAAACTTGCCATCCGAGCCCTGTACAAAGCCGCAGCCGCAAATACCGTCCGTGTACTGCAATTGGTAAAGCGTTTCCAGAACCGGGCTGGCCGGGTTGAACCGGAAGAGAAATGAGGGGATTTCATTGGTGCTGCCATAAATGTTTCCATCGTCCGCCTCCAACAAAAATGCGGGTGCGGCAATACCGCTGACCGGGAAATCGATGATCGTGGTCATCTGTCCCTGCGGTGTGACTCGGTAGATGGATCCCCGCCGGTGACTTCCCCCCTTTGCGAGTCCACCATAGAGGTTTCCGTCGCTGGCGTACATGAGCGGCGTCGTCGTGCCCCCGCCTGTCAAATTCAAATCGAAGGTCGCGATTTTGGTGAATACACCCGCAGAGGTCAAATGGAAGATCCATGCCAATTTCGAGCCATTATTAGGAAGCACGACAATACCATAAAAGTTGCCGGTTTTGCCCTGGACAATCGTACTGCCTCCATACGTTACAAGGCCGACCGAGCTGAACTGAAAGAGGCTGGTAATATGCCCCTGTAGATCGATGCGTACCAGCTCACAGTTCGGGCAGTTCATGACGTCGTATAAGTATCCGTTCGGCGACTGAATAGCAAAGCTGCCCGCCACGCCGAATGAGCCTGTAGGATAAAGGGTTAAAGCGGTTCCGTCCAGCTTCATTGAGAAGTAGTTCGGACCTGCCCCGCCCGTTTGCTGTGCGTTACCATAGCCGTACAGCAGCCCATTTTCGGCCCCTATTACCGCTTCGACCAAGTCATTGGCGGGAAACTGGTAAGTGGTCTTGTAATTACCCAAAGCATCTATCGAAAATATGTTTGACCCCGATCCTACCGGCATGAACCCGCCATAGCCATAGAACAGCCCGGGCTTGCCTTCAAAGAGTAGCCCCGGCGAGCCGCCAATGCCCGAGCCGGGCGGCGCGTACAAAACTTTGAAGCTTAGTGTAGTTGCGCTCTGTTGCGCCACAACCGCCGAGCAGAGAACGGTAACGGCTAGTATAATCAGAATTTGGAACCTGTATTTCGACATAGAAGACTCCCTTAGAATACGATCGTTATTATGCGCGAATGCTCAAGAGCACTTGCCAAACACCAATATGCCGGAAATGGTGACAGGCCCGGCGGTTTGGGCATAGTACACCGGGACATAGACTTTGCCGTGTGCCAGCGTCGGCTCTGCAAAGGGTGATACTGTCCACCCGATGAGAGGAAGGGGCGAGGGGGCACCGGAACAGTAACCCGTCGACAATCCATTAAACAGCTTAGTGAGAGCCGTTCCTGTTGTCGATACAGTGTAAGAGTAGAGCGTACCGGTGGTGTGCTTGGTTTGGTCGTCTTTTCCCTGAGCCGTTGTGATCGCCCACAGACTCGCCTTTGGCGTCGATCCTGTACTATCGGCGGCCAGAGCCATTATCCCGCCAGGGTACCCGACGACAGGAAAGTTAGTGTTAGAGCACGGGCTGGTACCAATTCCTGTGGTGCCCGTGCACGGGTTGTAAAACGAGCTAAAGCTATACGTATAAGTCGACCCGCTCAAAAGCGGGGTTCCTTTGTAAACCTGAGGCGCTTCATTCCAGGGCCAACTGAAGAGAAGGTCTTTCCACCATGCGAGTTCGTGGATCTCGTCACAGCTGGTATTGTTGAAATAGCCGGGATAGGTGCTGCCGACAGCTGACGGGCAGTTGGTCGAAGAAATGGCAGCGCGCGTAGCCCGAAATGGGGCCTGAGTTTGGTTAACCCCCGAGGTGAGCCAGGAATCGCCGGATCTAAACCGGCCCATGCCGATGCTGCCGGTGTTGAGAGGCATCGCGTAGACGTATCCAGTTTTGTCGGCTGTCACCGAAAACGTCTTAGTGCTGGAATCCGAAAATTTCGCATCGAACAGGACCACTCCGGGTGTGCTGAAGTCCAAGTCGTAGCGGTTTAGTGCCTGGTACTGGTAAGACGGTCCGCTGTCATTGGAGTAGTTATTTGTCCAAGGAGTGTAAAAGTCGGATGGGGCCATTGGCGAGGTATTTGACCCGGGTGGAAGTTGAATCGCTGATTCTCCCCAGTTCAGCACCTGAGTCGGGTCCGTGCAGCTGGTCGAGCCAGTGCAGTCGAACGGCCCATTCCCAGCGGTGAAATAGACGTTCCCGGAAGAATCGGACGCGGGCCCCTTGCCGGACATCCAGATTCCGCCGCTGGTCCCGGCTGAAGCACCCGTGCCCACCCAATTGTCTCCATGAAAGCAATTCGAGGCTAGGTAAGTATTGCCAGACGATGCGATGTTACAGGACGGATATTTCGCGGGGTTTGCCAGCGGGCTGGATGGAATGGAATCATTGGCGGTCGCGGGAAACACCGATGTGATGCTCTTTGAACTCGAACTGCTGAAGGGAGCGCCGCCGCTAGGGCCGAGCAGCGTCGGAGTAGCGCTAAAAGGCGATGATCCGTAGGCTATCTTGTAGCCGAAAGTCCAGCCGTGGTATCGGTTATTCGAATCGATTTCGAAAACACCTGTACCGAAGGATGCGTAGAGATAGTAATTCAAGCTGGACGGGTTTGTGAATAGCAGCGAAGGCCGTTGCATATGGAAACCTCCGTTGAACGCTTCGCCGTTGGTGCCAGCAATTACAAATCCACCCTTGGCGCTTGTCCCGCTGGGGTGATTCGATGAAGAGATCAGATCCAATCCCGTTGTCACGTCAATTGCATTGAGATACCACGATATCTTGTCCCTGTTGGCTGAAGTATTGTCAGGAATACAGGCAGAAACTGTGTAAAGTACGGGGGTGGTTTGCGAGAGGTCGATAACCGGGGACGACACAATTCCGTAGTAGGGGAGCGTGAACACGCCGATGTTGTTGACCGTGTCAGGCACGAAAGCTTGGGGACTTCCGTTTCCGTTCGGTGAGCAATTCCCGTATAAAGGCCATAAATTTCCGGTCGAACTAGGAGTTCGCTTCCATAGCGCGTTTCCATTCGCCACGTTGAAGGCGTAGATACTGCCATTCAGGTTTGCAGCAATCAAGATTTCGTAAGCCGTTCCGCTAATCGTCACGTTATTGACGTACAGTGGCTGCGCCATAGTGGGGTTTGCCGCGAATCCCGATGCGACATCCGCAGTGTCGAACTGGAGGAACTTTGTGGCGGAAAAGCTATCGCTGCTGGTTAATCCAGCGAGCGTTGGGTCATACGTGTTGGTCGAGGTGCGGAATCGATTATATTGGCCCGTCAGGACGCACGTGGGTTGCCCGAAGGCGCAGGGGTCGCTCGGGCTCAGCGGGCTGAGAAGAGAACCGCCATAGGGAGCGCTTTCAGGCGACCCATTACCGCCAGGGGTAACTGTCGCGGACGACTGAGCCAGTGCCATCTGCGTTAGAAAAGATAGCACGCAGAGAGAGAGAGAGAGAGAGAGAGAGAGAGAGAGAGACGAATCGCATCTTGCCTCCGAACCGCGTAGGTAAGTATGGAGTAGCCGAGACAGGATGTCAAGAAAAAACCGGACAGAAAAAACCGGACAGAAAAAACCGAAACAGAAAAACACAGAAAGAAACAGGACAGGGATAACTCAGGAAGGCTCAGGAAAAGCGCACAACGCCTCAATGCTATCCTGTGAGACTTCTGCACTCCTTCCTCGGTGACGGACCATAAAAAATGAATAAATCACTCAACACCACCGCGCTTTGCGCCATCCTGTTACTGCCCCAACTCCGCGCCGAAGACGCGCCCTATACCTTTGCCGAACACTATCGTCCGGCGGCGGCAAAGCTCATCGGCGCGGCGCTGGAAGACGATCACGGCCTAAGACGTCTGGAGTACCTCTGCGACCGCATTGGCAGTCGCCTCAGCGGATCGCCGGCGCTGGACAAAGCCATCGCCTGGGCCGCGGGGGAAATGAAGAAGGCCGGTTTGGAGAACGTAAGAACGCAGCCGGTAACGGTTCCGAAGTGGGTGCGAGGCCATGAATCGGCCGTGCTGCTAAGTCCGCTGGAACGCCCCATCGCCATGCTGGGCCTCGGCGGCAGCGTCGGAACGCCGGCGCAAGGCGTGACCGGTGACGTCGTCGCGGTATCGAGTTTCACCGAGCTCGAAGCGCTGGGCCGCGAAAAGGTCGCGAGCAAGATCGTCCTCTACAACGAGCCGTTCACCGGTTACGGCCACACGGTCGTGTATCGCGGCTCCGGCGCGTCGCGGGCTGCTAAGCTGGGGGCCATTGCGGCGCTGGTCCGCTCAGTGACGCCATTGAGTCTACGCAGCCCGCACACGGGGGCGCTGCGCTACGATCCTGCCATCACCAAGATTCCGTCCGCGGCCGTGTCCGTCGAAGATGCCGAGTCCCTGGCGCGCCTCTACCGGTCCGGCGCGCCGGTGCGCGTGCGACTGATGATGGAAGCGCACCAGGATGCCGACGCCCCTTCGGCCAATGTGATGGGCGAAATTCCCGGCACCGATCTGGCGAATGAAATTGTAGTTCTCGGCGGCCACATCGATTCGTGGGATGTCGGCCAAGGCGCGCAAGACGATGGCTCGGGAATCATCGCCGCCCTCGAAGCCGTCGCACTGATCAAGCAGCTTGGGCTGCATCCGCGGCGCACCATTCGCGTCGTGTTCTACACCAACGAAGAAAATGGGCTGGCCGGCGGAACCGCGTATCGCGCGGCCCTCGGCGACAAGATCCGGACGCACGTGGCGGCCATCGAGATGGATGAGGGCGCCGAAAAGCCAGTTGGGTTCGATGTCTCGGTGAAATCCGAAAAAGGAATCGCGCGCGCTTTTGAAATCGGCAAGCTGCTCGACGCGATTGAGGCCGGCGGCATTCAACCAGGCGAAGGCGGCGCCGATATCAGCCCGCTAACCGCCGACGGTGTTCCGGGCTTCGGCCTGCGAACCGTGGGCATCCACTATTTCGATTGGCACCATACCCAGGCGGATACTTTCGACAAAATCAATCCGCACGAATTCCGGCTAAACACGGCCGCGCTGGCGGTGCTGTCTTATGTGCTGGCGGATATGTCAGACCGCATCGGGGATCTTTGAGGAGCCCCCTGAGGCGAAGGACAGCAATCGAGCGGGCATACATCGTGGTTGGGCCCGCGCTCGCCTAGGGCAAGCCGCGCTGTTCCCGGTTCCAAGCGCTCTACGATCAATTCGCGAATCATCGCGATGAATCGCGGGTGTGTGCCGACGGTCGCGGCGCGCTGCATCTGGATGCCGAGTTCGTCGCAGATGTTTCGCGCTTCGGTATCGAGATCGTAGAGCACTTCCATGTGGTCGGAGATGAAGCCAATGGGGACGATGATAACTCTCTCGGGCCGGTGTTCCCGCAGGAAGTCGCCGACATCGGGGGCCAGCCAGAGCTGTGTCGGCGGACCACTGCGGCTCTGGAACACGAGCGTTGGCGGCGTCCCCAGGCCTAGCGCGGCCATCACCAGCCGCGCGGCTTCGCGCAACTGGGCTTCGTAACAGCTCGTCTGCGCCATCGAGAAGGGCACACTGTGGGCTGTAAAGAGAATTTCAGCTCCGGGAAGCCGGTCGAGAGCGGCAGCGACGTTCTCGGCCATCGGCGCGATGAATCCCGGATGGTTGTAGAACACGCGCAGCTTATCGATCTCCGGAACTCCTTCGCCGATCTGTTGACGCGCCCGTTCGATGTCCTCGCGATATTGGCGGCATCCTGAATACGAGCTGTAAGCCGACGTCACGAAGGCGAGCGCGCGACGCACGCCGTCGCAGCGCATTTGTTGCAGCGTTTCACTTAGGAGGGGATGCCAGTTGCGATTGCCCCAATACACCGGCAGCCGGGTTCCTGAGCGCGCAAGCTCGCTTTCTAGCGCGGCGATCAGCGCGCGGTTCTGATCGTTAATCGGGCTTTTCCCGTCGAAGTGAAGATAGTGTTCGGCGACTTCGAGCATGCGTTCGCGCGGCACGTTGCGCCCGCGCAAGACGTTTTCGAGGAAAGGCATGACATCGTCGGGCTTCTCCGGTCCTCCAAAGGACACTACTAAGATGGCGTCATAAGTTGTCATGCTATTAAGGCCAGCGGCCGGATCGGCGACCCCGTTCCGCCTTCTATCTTTAGCGGCGTTGCGACAAACAGGAACTCGTACCCGCGTTCAGCCGCTAGCTCTTCCATGTTCAAGCACTCGATGATGTGGATCCCGCTTTCGACCAGCAGATGCACGTGCACTGGCATGGCCGCTTCTGGAACGAACTCGAAAGCGACGGTGTCGGAACCGGCGGCGAAAATCTTCCGCGCGCTCAGCCACTGCGCCGCTTCGAGGCGAGGTCCGGGGCCTCGAACTTCGGAAATGAATTTGCGGCAATCGCGCCAATATCGAGCCCAGCCGGTGCGCAGCAACACTACGTCTCCGGCGCCGATTTCTACTTTCTGCAATGCAGTCGCACTCTCCAAGTGCTCTTGAGTGATGACGAAATCCGCTGGAAGGATTTCTTTTCCCGCCAAGCCCGCGATATCGAGCAGCACCCCGCGCCGAAGAATGGGGGCGACTGTGTCGACGGCAAACCGCTGCAAGCCAGCTCCAAACGACTGCAAGTCCGCGGCTTCCCCGCCCTGGTGCAGTTTGCCGCAATGCGAAAAGTGGCACAGCGCATCGATGTGTGTGCCCACATGGCCGCCCAGAGTGATCGTTTCGGCGCAGGAACTGGCGCCGCCCGGCGCAACGAAATCGCCGTGCTTCTTGCTCAGGCTAAAGAGAAACGGGGGATGGCTGGGGTGATGCGGCATGCCCACAAAATAAGGCTGCGCCAAGTCGAACACCCGGCACTGGCGGACGCGATCTAGAAGATCGTTCATGCTCAATCGTGCTTGGAATAGTAATACGTGTACTTGCTATATAATTCAGACGCGCGCGCGCCGTTCGCAACAATTCCCAGCACGTTATTCTCGCAGAGCGATTGCATCGCGCGAATCACGTTGTCGTAAGTAGTGCTGCCGATGCGAACCACCAGCAGCGTGCCGTCGGTCAGCGTCGAAAGCAAATTCGCATCGGCCGAAAAAAGCAGCGGCGGCGTGTCGATAATCAGCCAGCTGAATATCTTCGGCAGCGTGTGAATGACCGCCTTCACCTGCTTCAGGTTCAACATTTCCAGGGGATTCTTCACCGGGCTTCCCGCCGGAAGAAAATATAGGTTCGTGTCCCCGATGCGCTTGATCACCTGCTCGAGCGGCGCTCCATCCAATAGATAGTCCGAGAACCCCGGACTGCGTTCGGCCTGGAAAAGATTGTGAACCACCGGGCGCCGCAGATCCAGATCCATAAGCAGCACGGGGTTATCGGCCAATTGCGACTGAACCAGCGCTAAATTCACCGCCGTGAATGTCTTCCCCTCCGCGGGTGACGCGCTGGTTACCACCACCGACTGGAGTACCTGCTGAGTTTGCAGATGGTTGAGGCGCGTCCGCAAAGTCCTGAATTCTTCACCCGGTGTGTCATCCGGATTCTCGATGCCGATCAAATGCGTTTCCGGGGCGAGAGCAAAAGGGATCGACTGGATGCGTGAAAGAAGGTTATCTAGATCTAAATCCGGCAGCAGATTGACATGATTTCTGCGCGCGGTTGTGTAGGTATTAGCTGAGCCGGGCCCAATGTCGACGCCAGCGGCATCGCGCGCTTCAAAACCCCCCGGCGCTTCCGGATTTGGCTGCCCCAGTTGTTCAGCTTTGCGCAGCGCGTCGTGTACTCGGCTCATGTTTATTTTTCCTAAGACTGAACGAAATGATAGTAAATGGATCCGCTTACGGCCAGCACGCCGAGAATCACGGCCGCAGACCATCCTAAATAGACCATTCGACGCTTTCTTTGAACTAACAGATCATTCTCGAGAAGCGGAATGCTGCTCAGCACTGGCAGATTCGTGTAGGCTCGAACGTCCTTAAGATTCTTGAGCGATCCGTCCTTCATCTCCCGGATACCCGCCAGCAAAACTCCCGTCATCAAGCCCACGCCCACACCGATTCCCGTAATCAGCCACCGGTTAGGCGCGGTGGGCGACTGCGGCAACGAAGGCGGATCCAGCACTTCCAGATTCTCGCCGGCCTTACGCACAATAATGTTTTTGGTGCTGTCCGCCACGCCCTGCTTCTTTTCTAGATCCTGATACTTTTGCGCGGCCATTTCGTGTTCGCGCATCATCTCGAGATACTTCTGCTGGTTCGCGGGGCCCCCCTCAAGCCGCGCCTGGTAAACCTGAATCTGCCGGTTGGCCGCGTCTAGCTGCCGTAACCGATCCTGCCGGTCCAAATCGTGGGCTCGGATCGATGCTTTTGTCGTCTCGATGTTCGCTTTTAGATCCCCCAGCGACTTCGCCAAAATGGGGCTCAAAATGCGCCTCCCCGGAACCTTTGGTTTTGCCGCATTGTCATCTTCCTGCTTCTGCAATTGATCTCGTTCCGTTTTGAGCACCGCAAGCTGAGCCTTGAAATTGCGAATATCGGGATAGGTCTCAGTGTAGATTTCGCGCAGCCCGGATAAGCGCGCTTCGGTCTCGGTGATCGTGCGATTCAGTTGAGCCAGCCGGTCGTTCTTCACGGCATTGCCCGCGTCGTCCATGGACGGGGCGGAATTGGCCGCCGCATCAAATTGGTTTTGCAAGGTTTGCAACGAACTCTCCAGCATCAGTTTCTCTTGTGTATCGCGGTTCAACGCTTCATCGATCGAACTGCGTTGATTCTGAAGCGCCGTCAGCGCCTGCACGTTGATTTGCGATTCCTCGGGCAAACGCCCCTGATTACGCATCCGAAATTCCGTAAGATCCCGATCCGTTTTGTCCAGCGCCGCCTTAGCCTGGTCCAATTCGTCCTTCAGATAATCGCGAGTCATGGTCCCTTGGCTGGTCTGCACATTCACGTTTGACTCCATGAATTTCGACAGCAGCACGCCCACCACGGCTTGCGCTTTATGCGCGTCCGGATAGGCGAAGGAAATTGAGAAAGCCGATGCGGGACGGTTTCCCTGGCCCGGAATACTCATGATTCGAATCGAAATATCTTTGGTCCGCATCTTTTCGATGACATCGTCCAGCGGCAGCCGGTCGCGATCGCTCTTATATAAATCGAGACGCGGGTCTTGAATGATTTGCGAAAGGCCGGTGCGGCTCAGGATGTCCTGCTGCATCTGATTGATGCGATCCGACATCTGCTGGTTCAGGATCGACGGTGCGATACTCTCCGGCACCTGCGCCGGCATAATGCGCATCGCGGCTTGCGACACATACGTGTTAGGCAAAACGAACGCGATCACGCAGGAGATCACCAGCCCCGCAAAAAGCGGTCCAACAATCCACCCGACGTGGCGCCGCATGATGTCGACGTAATCTTCGAGATCCAGACTGCGCCTGGAGATTGGCACGTAACCTTGGTTCGGCGTCATGATTCAAAATCCTTGAAGTGCAAAACGGTAATCGTGCATTCGGTTAAGGAACGAAAATCTGGTCGCCATTTTGGACGAGAATGTTCTGCTCCATATGCTTACCCTTGCTTACATCCTTGTAATTAAAGCTGAATTTCGTCGTCCCCCGCAGCAGGTAGATCTTCTTGGTGTTGGCGAAGTCGCGAAATCCGCTGGCGTTCGACAAAGCTTCCAGAAACGTAATCGGGGTCGTGAGCGGAAACGCGCCCGAGTGATTTACTTCGCCGTAAATTATATATTTCTTGCTGTTTACTTTCATCACTTGAACATTCACTTCAGGATGATTGATGAACTTGGTCAGCCGTTCAGTGATCGCGGCAGCGAGCTGGGTCGGGGTCAAACCAGCGGCCTTAATCTCATTTACCAACTGCATGGAGATCATCCCGTCCGGACGCACGTCGAATGATCCAGAGATATCGTTTTCATGCCACACGCTAATCTTCAGAACGTCTTCGGGTCCGATCACGTAGGTCGCCTGATCGATCGTGCCGGAACTGGGCGCTTCCGCGGCGACCGGGGCAGCCGGCTGGCCTTTTTTCTTTTTCTTCTGTTTCTCCGGCTTGGCGACCGGCTCGTCTTCGGCAAATTTTTGAGCGATGCCGAGCGGTGCGGCGCTGGTCAGCAGCCATGCGGTCCCAGATAAAACGATCAGCAGTTTCAACATGTTTTATGTGTATGAGTAAAATCGATCTTCCAGAAGTCGTGCGGAAACACTGGACGTATCTCCATCCAGCCACTTCTTATGGTATCAAGCAGAGTGGGGTGCGGCATAATCCAGCCCCGCCGGAGAATTTCAGTGGTGTATTTTTTAGCCAAGACCGATCCAGACACGTATTCTATCGACCAATTTGCCTCGGAGCATCACACCGTCTGGGACGGAATCGCAAATGCCCAGGCGCTTCGGTCCATTCGCGCCATGTCGCCGGGCGACCGGGTGTTTATATACCACAGCGCAATCTCTAGCGGCAAAGGTCAGCCCGGAATTGTGGGTCTCGCCGCTGTCGCCTCCCCGTCCCGGGACGAGCCCGATGACCCCAAACTAGCGGTTATCGACTTCGAATTTCTTCGCAAGCTCGAGCCTCCAACGACTCTTCACGAGATCAAGGCGAGCGGCCTGTTTTCCAATTGGGCACTGGTCAAGCAAAGTCGACTTTCTACCATGCCCGCACCCGACGCTTTTGTGAAATGGATGCGCGCTCGATACCCTGGGCTGGTTTGACGGATACACTTCACCATAGTGTAATCTCCCGATTCTAGAAGTCCGCTCCTTTTCCGGACTGTAAGTAACTGAAAATAAGGTATTCTAAGGCAGAAATAGCGTTAAAATCTGGCAGCCAACGTGCTACCTGGAACACAAAGTCGTTGTACTTTAAAAAAGCGCCAAGTTGCAAGGTATGCTCCAGGAACTGAGATTCCAGCTTTCGACGGCTCTGCTTACGGTGATCACACTCGCCGCGATTGTCGCTGCCATTCTCAATTTCCAGCAGTTGAATCGGTTCCGGCTGGCCGACGATGGCGTGAGCTGGATGGATACCGCCGAGCCCTCCGGCCAAGCTGGCCTAAACCGCGTCGAAGCGTACTCCATCGCTCCGAATAGCGCCGCCGCAAAGTCGGGTCTGCGGCTTCAAGACCGCCTGCTTCGAATCAACAACGCGCCGGTTCAACATTCGCTCGATGTTCCGCAATACCTGGGAGGGATCGGCGTCTGGAACAAGGCGACCTACTTGGTCAATCGCAATGGCGTAGAGTTCAAGGTTCCCATCATTGTCGACGAAGCACCCCGTGGCGTGGTGATTTCGTACCAGTATTTGGTCGGCGCTGCCTATCTGCTAATTGGACTTTTCGTCTACTTTCGCCGGGGCAGCGCGCACAAAGCTCTGCATTTTTTCATTTTCTGCCTGACTTCTTTCATTTTTTTCTGTTTTCATTACACAGGCAAACTGAACACCTTCGACAAGGTGATTTACTGGGGTAACGTGGTCGCGTGGTGGCTTGCGCCGACACTATTCCTGCATTTCTGCCTGACGTTTCCCGAGGCGCCCAAGTGGTTCCGGCCGCGCTGGCACGCGCCACTTCTCTACTTGCCGGGCACCGCTTTTAATCTGATTTTCATAGGGATTACGAGCGGGATCATCCATTTCGCCCTCCCGCTGGTGCAATTGCGCTGGGATCTGGATCGAATCTGGATGGCGTTGCTCGTTATTCTCTACGGCTTGAGCGTCGCGGCTTTGGCTCTTGGCTACCGCGGAGCCGAAGATCCGGTGGTGCGCCAGCAGCTCAAGTGGCTGCGCAACGGAGCTATTTGCGCTCTCGTTCCTTTCGCCGCGCTCTACGCGATTCCTTACATCCTGGGCGTGATGCCCGCTCCTTATATGCGCCTCGGCGTGGTCGGGCTCCCGTTGATTCCGCTCACCCTTGCCTACGCCGTGGTGCGCTATCGCCTGATGGATGTGGATGTCATTTTCCGCCGCGGTTATGCCTACACGCTGGCCACGCTTTGCGTCCTCGGTGGATTCTACGGACTCGTCTTCTCGCTCGGCAGCCTGGTCCAGAAAAGTTTCAAAGACCTGAGCAACACGGGCATCGTCATTGTGATGCTCATCGCCGCATTTCTTTTCCAGCCCCTTCGCAACTGGATTCAGGAGCGGCTCGACAAGCACTTTTATCGCGACCGCTATGACTATCGCCGCACTTTGATCGATTTCGCGCGTGAGCTTAATTCCGAAACCGATCTCGACAAGATGCTTGCCTCGCTCGCGGACCGCCTGATGCAAACGCTCTCCATCCGGCAGGTCGGCTTTTTTCTGGCCGATTGTTCTGAAAACGAGTCGCAGCCGCGCTATCGTCTCCGAAAGTCGGTTGGATCCAATGCACGATGGAGCAGCGGGGCTTTGGCCCTTTCGCCGGATCAGCTTGACCTCAGCTTCCTCAACTGGGACCGCGCCACTCCCTATCTTTTTTTCGAGCGCACCAGATACCGTCTCGACGCCATCGCCCAGAGCTGGGCCTCTTCCGTGCGCCAGACCCTCGCCAGTCTCGACCTGACATACTATCTTCCCTGCACCATCCGGGGGCGGACAATCGCTTTCATTGGAGTGAGCCGCACCGAATCCGGTGATTTCCTTTCCAGCGACGATCTGGAATTGTTGCTTACCCTGTCGGGCTACGTCGGTATTGCCATCGAGAACGCCAATCTCTATCGCTCTCTGGAACGCAAGGTTGAAGAGTACGAGCGCCTCAAAGAGTTCAGCGAAAACATTGTCGAATCCATCAACGTGGGAATTTTAGCGGCGGATCTGGAAGATCGCGTGGATAGCTGGAACACTCGAATGGAGCAGCTCAGCGGCATTTCGCGTGGGCAGGCCATCGGCCAGAGACTTTCGACCTTGTTCCCGCGGGAATTGAACGAGCGCTTCGAACTCACCCGGACCGAAACCGGCATACATCACATCGACAAATTTGTATTCCGGCCAGCCGCGCTGCCCCGCGCCGCGCACGCCGCTGTCAATGGCTCCAACGGGACCAATGGAACTAATGCCGCGCCAGCCCGGCCGGAAGCTACCGTGAACATCGCCATCGCGCCGCTCTTCTCGCGCAACCTCGAACACATCGGCCGCCTGGTCATCTTCGACGACATCACCGATCGCTCCGAACTCGAGCGGCGCCTGGTGCAGGCGGATAAACTCAGCAGCATTGGGCTGCTCGCGGCGGGCGTGGCCCACGAGGTGAATACTCCTCTGGCCGTGATCTCGACCTATGCGCAAATGCTCTCCAAGCAGGTTTCAGGCGATGAACAAAAATCGCGCATGCTTGACAAAATTGCCAAGCAGACTTTCCGCGCCAGCGAGATCGTCAATTCCCTGCTCAACTTCTCGCGCACCTCGAGCACCGAATTAGCCGACGTCGACCTCAATCGCGTGGTCCAGGAGACCGCGTCGCTGCTAGAGCACCAGTTCAATTCGGCGGGCATCGAAATCAAGTTGAATCTCCCCGCCACTCTGGCGCACATTACGGGAAACGCCGGCAAGCTGCAACAGGTATTCCTCAATCTTTTTTTGAACGCCCGCGATGCCATGCAGCCCGGCGGCCAGCTTGAGGTCTCGACATCGAGCGATGAGTCGGCGGTTCGCGTCGATGTCAGCGATACCGGCCATGGCATCGCACCCGAAAATATAAACCGTATCTACGATCCGTTTTTCACCACCAAGGCCGCGCGCAAAGGCACCGGCCTCGGGCTCTCGGTGTCATACGGAATCATTCATGAGCACGGCGGCACTATTGAAGTGACTTCTCGCGTCGGCGGCGGTTCACGCTTCCGGCTGGAACTCCCCCTGGTGCGCCCCGGTGTCCCCGCTTCTCTTCGCAAAACCGTTCATGCCTGAGTTATTAACCGTCCCTGAAGAAAAAATCGCCACCTCCAAAGCACGCATTCTGGTCATCGACGATGAGCCCGAGATTCGTGAGAGCCTCGAAACGCTTTTGAGCCTGGAAGGATACACGGTCGATCTGGCCCAGAACGCCCTCGAAGGCGAGCGCAAGCTGGCGTCCCGCATGTATGATTTGGTGCTGCTCGATCTGATGATGCCGGACAAATCCGGCATGGAAGTGCTCACCGGAATCCGCGAGCGCGATCGCGACACTCCAGTCTTCATGATTACCGCTTATGGCTCGGTCGAAGCCGCGGTCAAGGCCGTAAAACTTGGGGCCAACGATTATTTTCCAAAGCCCTGGGACAACGAAAAGCTTCTGATTGAAATCGGGCGCATGATCGGCGCGCAGCGTCTTCAATCTGAGAACACGTACTTAAAGCGCGCTCTGAAACAGCGCTACAGTTTCCCGAATATCATCGGTAAGAGTGAGCGAATGTTGCGGCTTCTTGAACTGGTTGAGCAGGTCGCTTCCAGCCGTTCCACCATCCTGATCACAGGCGAGACAGGCACCGGCAAAGAGTTAATCGCCAAGGCTATTCACAACAGTTCGGCACGGTCGGACCACGCATTTGTCGCCGTGAACAGCGGCTCGCTCCCCTCTGAGCTCTTTGAATCCGCCTTGTTCGGTCACGTGAAGGGCGCGTTCACCAGCGCTAGCCAGAACAAGAAAGGCTCTTTCGAAGTCGCCAACCACGGCACCATCTTCTTCGATGAAATCGGCACCGTCAGCCCGGAGACGCAGGCCAAGCTTTTGCGCGTCATTCAGGAGAAGGAGTTCACGCCGCTCGGCTCCAACGAGACGATCAAAGTCGATGTCCGCATCCTGGCCGCCACCAACGCCGACCTCCGGAAAGCCGTGGATGAGGGCCGTTTCCGCGAAGATCTTTACTATCGCTTGAATGTCATCAACATCGCCCTGCCGCCGCTGCGCGATCGCAAAGAAGACATTCCGGCACTAGTCGAATTTTTCTTCACCAAGTACTGCCGCGAGAACGAAAAGTTTTTGGATGCCGCTAACCGTTCGGTGCTCCGCTTTCAGCCCGAAGCCATCCAAGCGCTCATGGACCACAACTGGCCTGGCAACGTTCGTGAGTTGGAGAACGTTGTCGAGCGCGCCGTCGTCTTAGCGACGGAGCCCTCCATCCCAGTCGACGTGTTTCCCGAACACTTGCTTCAATCGACGGGCGTTCGCGTGCGCCGAAGTGACGGCCCGCTGCCCGCGGATGCCTCACTCTATGAAATCGTCGCCGATTTCGAGCGTCGCATCATAGTAGAGCGCCTCGAACAAGCCAATTGGAGCCAGACCGAAGCCGCCGACAGCTTGCATGTGCCCCTCTCCACTTTGAATCAAAAGATCAAACGGCTCAGTATTGAAGTTCGGCGCAAGGGCGGCGAGCCCCGGCCATAACTCATTAGTGAATTTGCAGGTGCGAGTGGGGGCCCGACGCCGCGGCCGTTGACAACATCTGCACCAGTTTATCGATCAGATCCTGCGAAATTTTCGCCGTGATGGTCACTTGCTTCTGGTTCTGCTGCACTTCAAAGCCATCCCAAAGTCGCAGCAATTCGGGTTCGTTCTCCGGCACGCTCAAACGCCCGAAACCCACCAGCCCCTTAGCTGTATCTCGGAGGTTCACGGCATCCGCTTCCGCTTTGCAATTTCCTTGCGCGAAAAAGTTTAACCCCGTCCGCAGGTCCGCCTCGAACGTCGTATTTTCGAGCGACCGAAAGATCTTTGCGAAGTTCGCTCCCATCCCCTCCGTCGGCATATTATTCGCTAAAAATTCCGCTCCGCCCGTGGAAACCGCCCAGGCCTGATATTGTCCGGGAATGGCTTGCGCGCGAGCCAGCAGGGCCGCTGTGGCCGAGCGGCTTCCAGATTTGTATTGATCCAGTGAAGCGTGAACCTGGTCGAGCGTGCCTGCCACCGCAGTGGTCCCGTCCAGCAGACAGAATCCACCGTTCTCGCGACCGTAGATCGTATATCCGTGGTACTGGGTCTTGGCTAGCTGCCTCATCGCCGGGTTGGCCGCCACAATTTTGAAGGCGCCGCGCGCCATCAGGACAGCGGAACGCGTGCGGCCATCCCATGCAATCAGCATCTCGCGCACATCGGTCCGCGGGTCGAATCCCGTCTGCGCCGCGAAGTCGTCCAATTGGGTAAGCTTTTTCTGCGCGACCATTTTCTGATACAGAGGCGTAGACCGAAGCTGATCCATGCGCGCACCGAAAAGAGAAGCCGCGCCACCCGGAACCATCCGCGCCAGCACTGGATCGATTCGTCCGGACTGCGCGAACTCCACGCCCGGCAACGCGAGAATAAGCGTCAATAGCGCCATCGTTCGCATTAGAAATCCCGCCTCGCAAAAGAATATAGGCCCGCGCTCAAGATGACGATTCCAAACAAGGCCGTGCTCCAGATCGGCATCCAACTCTCAATTGGGCCGCCGATGACTAACTCCCGCAGAATTCTCCCGCCGTCGAAAAACTTGGGGAGCGCGTAATACAGCCCTCGCAAAATATCGCGCGACCACTCCGCGCTCAGCAGGCGTTCGATGGTGCTCTTCTGGGCCAGAATCGGGCTGATCAGCATCAGCGCGAAGGTAACCATGATCGCCACCGCCGCACTCTCAACCAGCACGCCGATGAGCAGCACCACCGTCAGCAGCACCGCAAACATGAACATCGTCATGAAGGCCGACATCACGAAGTTCGTGTTCCACACGCCCGTCTTTATTCCAAAGATCAAGTAAATAGCGAGCACCAGATAGAACACGTTGAAGCCCACTACCAGCAGGTTGCCAATATAGCGACCCAGCAAAATGTGATACCGCTTGACCGGTTTCGAGAGCAAAAGCTCGATACGCCCCGGCTCGAAAATCGTCGGGATCAATCCCGCGCTCGCAAACACCGCCAGAAACATGCCCGCCGTATACAGAAATGCTGCAATTCCGCCGTGCACCTGCCGCACAAGAAGATTAACATTCTGATTGGGATGGGCTTCTTTGCCAAAGATGGTCATGGTCGCGACCGCGCCCTGCACCACATCAATTCGCATGATGAAGATGAAGAATAGAATCAGCGCCGTTGAGCAGCCGAAGAATCCCCAGAAGATCTTGCGCGCGAAGGCCTCGCGAAACGTATCGCGGATAAGCGCCATCGTCGCGATGAGATATTTATTAGCCGACATTGGCCGTCTCCTTCATAGCGGATGCGGGAACCGCGGCAGCTGTTAACGGCGGCGGATCCACCGTCCGCATAAAGACTTCTTCCAGCGTGCTGTTGGTGCGGGTCATGGCTTCAATTTCGCAGTGCTGGGCGCGCAACAAATCCAGCGCCATATTTGCATCTTCGCGGCTCCCGAACATCAACCGCAATACGCCGTTTTCTTGCGACGTCGCCCGCGCTCTGGTCCGAAGCTCAGCCTGCAGCATTTCCGGAACATTTTCAGCTTCAACCTTATAACCGCTTCCCGCTGTAAGATCCCGAACCGATCCTTCAAGAGCCACTTTTCCGCGTTGAATGATCGCCACGTCGCGGCAAAATAGCTCCACCTCCACCAGCAAATGCGAATTGAGAAAGATGGTCACGCCCTGCTCTTCAAGCGCCTGGAGAATATCGCGAATCTGACGGCGTCCTACTGGGTCCACTCCATCGCTGGGCTCGTCCAGCACCAACAAATCCGGAGAATGCATCAATGCCTGCGCCAGCCCTACCCGCTGTAGCATCCCTTTCGAATACTTACCCAGCCGAACCGTCATCCAGTCCGCCAGCCCCACCCGCTCAAGCAACTCCGGAATGCGTTTTTTTCGCAGCCCCGCTTCCATCCCTGAAAGAGCACCGTAGAAATCCAGCATGCCCTGCGCCGTCATGTACGTGGGAAAACGGTGATTCTCGGTAAGGTAGCCGATGGGCCGCCTGGCTTCGGGATCGCGCGAATTCTTGCCGAAAATTCGGGCTCTTCCCGCCGACGGATGCGACGCGGAAAGCAGCATCTTCACGAAAGTCGTTTTGCCCGCGCCATTCGGCCCCAAAAGTCCGAACGTGGTCCCGCGATCCACTCGCAGAGAAATACCATCCACCGCGCGGAACTCTTTCCCGCTCCAGCGTTTCCGAAAAATTTTGGTGAGGCCTTCCGTCTCGATCGCGTAGTTCACAGGCACCTACTCACTCAAACGCGAACTTCCGCTGCGAAGTTCATCCATTATTATGGACACATGCGAATTGACGCGCACCAACACTTCTGGGACTTAACGCGGCTCAAATATGCGTGGATGCCGCCCCCGCCATCTCCTCTGGCGCGCAACTATATGCCCGAGGATCTTGCGCCTATCCTCAAACAGAACCGTTTCGATGGTTCCGTGGTAGTTCAAGCCAACACGGTGATCGACGAAACCCACTGGCTCCTGGGCTTGGCAGAAACTCATCCGATGGTTCTTGGCGTGGTCGGCTGGGTCGATCTGACCGATCCCAACCTCGGCGCGACTCTCGACACGCTCCAGAAGCACCCCAAGTTCAAAGGCGTTCGCCATCCCGTGCACGACGAAACCGATTTGAAATGGCTGATCCGCCCGGATGTGATTCGGGGTCTCAAAGAGCTGGCGCGCCGCCACATCCCCTACGATCTGCTGTTGCGTCCGCCGCATCTCCGGCTGATTCCCGTCGTTGCCGATGGTGTCCCCGATCTGAAGATGGTGCTGGACCATATCGGAAAGCCTCCGATCGCTTCGGGCAAAATGGAAGGCTGGACGCACGATATCCAGGCCGCCGCCAAAATCCCGCAGGTTTGCTGCAAGCTGTCTGGGATGATTACCGAAGCTGACCCGAAGCATTGGAAGGCCGCCGACCTGCAGCCCTACGTAAAATACGTGTTCAGCGCTTTCGGCCCCGACCGTTTGATGTTCGGCAGCGATTGGCCCGTATGCTTGGGAGCCGGCAGTTGGAAGCAAGTTCTAGCCGCTTTTACTCAAGCGTTAGGCCCGCTGGACCCCGCCGTGCGCGCCAAAGTCATAGGCGGAACGGCGGCGAAATTCTACAACATCGCGACGTAGCCTGCGACGCCATCTTAGGGGATTGCCACCACGAACTGCTGCCCGGTACCCACAATTGCGTTCGACGAATTCCGATAAATCACCCGCCCATACAAGGTCCGTTGCGAGATACCTGGAACCGCAATCTGGCAGCCGTTGGTGCATGGCGTGCCTGTGAGCAAGAAAGCCTCGGTGGTTTGGAAATAGAAGGGGCTCTGGGCGTTAATCGTATTCGATGAGGTCGCATTGCCGACCGCGCAAGATTCCGCGCGTGAAGTGCAGAAGTAATTATTCACGTCCCCGTTCTCGGCGTATCCGAATTCCACCGTCGCCGTAGCCGCGGTGGCACTGGTGAGCTTGGGCACATTCGCAATCAAGGGAATGAAATTCGTGCGCACCACGGAATCCTGGAATGGGGCTGGCGGCACTTTTACGGCGAATACCGCGTCGCTGAAGTCGCCAGCATAGTTGGTTTTCACAATGAACCAGTTGGCGTTAGCCAGCGCATGCACATGCCAGAAAGGGTCCAAGTAGCGGTTACGGCCCAACGCCTTCGTAATAACTCGCTGATATTGCCCCGTATTGTCCACCCAGTTGTCGCCGATTTGCATGATCGAGTTGTAGACCATGGGATTGTTGCCGATGCAGATGTCGTATTCATCCGGCATCCCAGTTGACTGCCCTGGCTGGTAACAATAGGGCCGAGTCACGAAGGGGGCATTGACATACACATCGAACGGAGATGACCCGGAACGGCACTCATTAACCACCTGGGCCACGCAATACTTGTAAGCGTCCGAACTGGTTGTGCCAAGTACGTTTCCCTGAGCCGGGCTGCTGATATCCAGCAGTGGTTTGCTCCCGGAAAATGCAAAAGAAGGCAAATATTTCCGGTCAAAATGTGGAACCTGGAATACATTGAATTTGTAGAGCTGCCCTGAAACAAGCGTCCCTGGGAACGTGCCGTTGCCGTTCTGCGACCCCGAAATTTGGCCTCCATTAAAAGGACGGCCATCGAGGAAATACTGCGCTTGGGCAGCAGTGGCGGAAAGGCCGGCGCCCGCCGCATGCGTTTGCACCGAGTTCCCGTCGGCCACGCTGTATTTGCCCGCGAAGAACGGGTTCAGTTGCATCACATTTGTGGCTGGCGTGTGCATCAGCGCCGGAACGCTAGTAAACAGACGCGATTCATAGCAATCATATCCGAATCCCGAGATGCATCGCGGGTCGGTGGTGTATCCCGAAAGTAAGTCACTGGATTGGGTAAATCCATGCGCATTGATACTTTGGTAATCGCCCAGAAGGGTGGTCCAACTGGCGTTGTATCCGTGCGGATCCGTAGTGTAATTCCAGTACCATTCGCCGCTGGCCGTGGATTGCCGCGCGGGGTCGGGATTCGCGTTGCAGAAGGTATAAATCTTGGGATTCGCTGGGCTGCTCAGAGTGGTGCCCCCGTATCCCCGCTCGAAAGTCCAGAAGGATCCGCTCTTCGCCACCAGTCGCATGATCTCCTCAGTTGCCGCGGGGGCCCCCAGCGTAAAACTGTCCCCGACTTGGGTGGACATCAGTTCACCGGGCAAGCCTGTCTCAAGTGCGCCGCCACAGTTGGCGATCGACGAAGTACAGGGAGACGGGTCGAAAGGCTCGCCGCTCATGGTTACCGTCGTGCAGACTTTTCCTACAACCCCGAGGCTATTCGCGGGGCAAGTGGTCGGACCGCCTGGTGCATCCACCACGTTGCTGAATGCGGTGCCATCCACCACATTGGAAAGGTAGGGTCCCACGCCCGGACGAGTGTCGGTATCCGCTCCCCACGGATACGATCCAATGGCAAACCAGCCTGGCTGATACATGGGATCGTTGCCCTTCTGCGCGCACCATCGCGCCCCCGGACGGCTCCACGAAGGCACCGCCGCAATTACACAGCCCGGTTGGCCGCCGCCCACGCATCCTGCGTTCCCGGCCATGGTGTTTGACGTAGCGTGTGGATCGAATATAATCGTCCACCCCATTGATGTGTAGGGGCCTCGCCAGTTTCGAAAAACCATCACCTTGTTTTCTATGCCAACGAAGTAGAACGTAAGGAACCGGTCGGCTTGAAACGTGGGATCGAACGCCGTGGTCAAAGCTGCCATGGTCGTGGAACCGGTCAGAGGGGTCGCCCACAGGCACGGCTCATTAGTCGGACTCGTTCCCGAATTGCACGCCGGCAGATTCTCCGCCTCTTCAAAATGCCCGGGAGTCTGCGTATTCGTAGGCTCCGAATGGTTGCCAAAATAGCGCATGGATACGGGATTGTTCCCGCCGCAATAGAAGACATCCGCATTTACGGTGTCGAACACAATCGAATCGAAATATCCGCATCCATACCCAAGATTACGGGCGATCAGGTGAGATTCTCCGGTTGTGCCGTCGATCCAGAATATTGGCCCCCCATTGTAAAGCGAGCAGTTATATCCCGGGTTTCCCGTGGGGCCCACCACCGGCGCTTGGCCGCACAAATCGAAATCCCCAGAATATGACCAGAAGGGAAACGATCCGGTCTGATAGTTCACCTGCGAGCTCAACACCGTGACTGTGTCGTTGCTGCTGGTTTTCTTGCGTACCAACACGCCGAAATTGGTGCCTTGATAGGGAACATTAAGGCCTCCCGTACTGGGGCACGAGCTTGTCAGGGTGAGCGTATTGATGTTATTGACCGACGCAATTGAGTAGTCGATGTTATTGATGGTAATGGTACTTCCAGCCGACCAGTGAGTACCGAAGAAATCGCCACTGATGAAAGTCACGTTCGCGCTTCCATCACAGACGACAGTGCCGATCCGCGTCGCCACCTGCGTCCCGTCGGGTGGTTTCACTCCCGTTGGCTGCCACAAATCCACCGCCGTCCCCGACGTTCCGAAAGTGTAGGTGCTTGGGGTGGTGGTAAGCGCCTGCTCGATCTGAGTGCCGCCAGCATAACAGTTCACCCCGTCTACCGTTAGACAAGCCACTATTTTGCAGTCATCGGTCACCGACGTGTTGCAGTTGAAGTTGCTCGTGGAAGCGCCGAGAATGCTCTGAAACCAATTCAATGTTGTCGTGTTGTTGGTGTGAAGGCCTTTGAAAAAGCTGATATACCCAAAATATGAGTTATTTTGCGGCAACAGCAACAGGTTGGCGGTGTTGTTCCCTTGGATCGTGGCGCCCGAACTGCCAATGGAAGTGCTAAGGGCGGCATTCGGATTTTTCCATGTGGTTGAACGGGCCATCGCAAAGGGTTGACCGTTTTGCGTCACCACTCGATCCTGCGGCAGTGACACGCGCCGAATCAAAGCCCCGGTAAACGGATCGACTATTTGTTCGCTCCGATCCGAATAACTAAGCGTGGGCCATGCATACTGGCCTGGTTTGTTCCGATCCACCGGCTGCGGATCCGCAAAGGTGTTGCCGAATGGCAAGTTCTGTGTCTGAAATTGGCCTGCATAAGTCACAGATCCGCCAGTGGAACACTTGATCAAGAAGTTGTGTACCGTATTTGTCTGCAGCGCCCGGGAATAAACTTTTCCGTCAAGCCCCATTTCCGCCGCGCGCTTGCCGATGACAAACGTTCGCTGCGTGCGATTGACGATATTTCCTGTCCGCGAATCCGAAGATGCGTTCGCAAAGAGCGCGGGATCCACGTCGTGCACCAGTGGTAGATAGTTGCTGTTTTCACTGACGTTTATGGAGCATGAAAACAAGTCCGGTGCGGTGTAAGAAATAACCGCCTGGGTGCTAGTGACTCCAGTGATACGAACATTGGTGATCGCCTGTGTGCCGGCCCAACTAGTGACGACAAGAAGCGGAAACAGGAGGCTCGCGCAAGCGGCATATAGGTGCTTAAGCATTATTTTAAACTGTGAATATTGCGATAGTTTAACACGCATATCTGAGAGTTGTTGTGGAAATCCGGGGATTATTTCTCTAAAAATCAATTTTAATGGTGGAGCTTCTTACCGAAAGCGCTCGTAGTGTCTAGTCGATTCATCCAGCCGCTCCAATCCCAGGTGCGGAAAGCTTGTGCGGAAAGCGTGCTAACACGCGATTCCTAAGCCTATTAGCCGTTCGTTCAACGAAGTAGTAGGATGCAGCGCCCGCCAGAAGGCAAAGACCTAAGGCCAGAACTGGATTGCCCGTGACGCGATAAGATTCGTCGGTTAGAAAAAACTGCTGCCACAAGTACAGAGAATAGCTGATTCGGCCAAGCCATGTAAGAGGCTTGGAGCTGAGCACGGCGGCCAGCGGGCGAGGAAATCCCTGGACGCTGCGAAATATGAGGCCGGCGAGGCATAGACTTACCACCGTCCGGGCGGCGCCATAAAAAATATGTGGATGATTGGAAAGAGCGATACCCGCAGTGCCAATGAAGAGAAGGCCTGTCGGAACATTCAACACCCAATTCCATCTTGCGTCCGACTTAGCTAATTGTGGAATAAACGCTATCAGACACCCGGCCGCCAAAGTATCGGAGAGGGCATCGAATCGTCTGTCGATTGTCTCTACTAACCCCCATTGGGGATGCTCGAAGATTAGTAGTCGCCACAAAGGACTGAGTACAATTACCAAAAATAGAAGCCAAATCCTCCGCCGAGGGAAAAATACAAAAATGAAAGGCCACAAAAAATAGAATTGCTCCTCAACTGATAGGGACCATAGATGGCGCAGACTGTGCGCGATTTTATCCCATCTGTAATAATTCGAAAAATAACCAGCGCTCGCCCAAACACTCACGGGGGTTAGCTCAATGGCTAAAACAAAGGAGCATAACAGGATGAAGGCAATATACAGATAGGCGGGAGGTAGAATCCGGAAAGTTCGTTTCAAGTAGAAGCGTTTTAGATTTACCGTTCCCTCGGATCGCTCTTCGGAAATCAGGAGCGATGTGATTAAGTAGCCAGAGAGGGCAAAAAATGTGAAAACGCCCAAGTCACCTAGACCATTACTGGCAGCCTGCAAAGGACGCCACTGGACGAGCGCGCTAACGTGAGCGAGCACTACGAGTAGTATCGCGACTCCCCGAATTCCGTCAAGGGGGCGTACTCGAGTGTTGTCTCCTATCATTCGATATTTTCCACGTCACTATTGTTTTAGCGCGGCCTGCATGAAGGCCGCCGCTCTGAAATCGAACCGTGAATTCAGATGGATTGCGCGTTCATAATACGCCCGAGCTTCCGCGGGATTGCCCAGCGCTTCGCTGATTCTGCCTGCATGGAAATAAAATGATGGCTCCGGCGTGTTGAAGATCAGCGCTTTGATACTGAATTGCCGCGCTTCTTGAGACCGCTTCAGCTTGTACAGCACCCAGCTCATAGCGTCGTTCGTGTAAATATCGGGCCTGACACGCATCTCGCTTTGCACCAAATCCAGCGCCCGGCCTAGATTCCGATCTTGATCGGCATATAGCAGCGCCAGATTGCGATTAGTTTTTTCGTTGCCAGCTACTGCCATCTTTTCAATAACATCCAGCAACTGGGTTTGTTTTGCGCTCTCGGCCGGCTGTCCCGCCCTGCGATACAAATCCGAAAGCGCGGCTGCAAACTCCGGCATCGGCACGGCCGCCTCCGCCTTCTTATACTGTTCGATCGCGCGCTCCGGATGATTCTCCGCGGAGAACAATTTTCCCAATCCGGAATACGCCGGATAATACCCAGGAAATACTTGAAGCGCCTGCTCAAAAGCCGCCTGCGACTCCGCGATCTTGCCGATCTTGAAGTACATATTTCCAAGGTCCGCCCAGCACCACGCCACATTCTCAGGCGCGCGACTGCCCCCCGCAATAGCCGACTTCATCAGTGAAATTGCCTGGTCGGGGTCGCCCGTCACGAACTTGTAATAGGCCATGCGGTTGTAACTGGAAAGATCCGGACGCAAAGCCATCATGCGCCCGTAAGCCTGCGAAGCGTCTTCATATTTACCCAGTTCCATGGAAGCGTCGCCCAGGGTGCCCCAATTCCAGGGATCGTTCGGCGCGAACTTCGACATCTCCTGGGCATAGTCCGCCACTCGCTGAAACTCATGCCGCTCCATCAGAACCTCGCTGCGCAGACGCAGTGCCTCATAGTTTCCCGCGTCGCGCTCCAACACAGCATCGATCAGCTTCGACGAGCGGTCAAGATAGCTGAAATCGACTGTCTCTCGCATCTTCTGGATGTACGCTTTCGCAAGCTGATTTTGTAGCTTTAAGCTATCGGGCTCGGAAGCTACAGCTTTGCTGAGCGCGGTAATACGGTCGTCGGTTTTTTGCGCGTTGAGCGCAAGCGCCAGGAAGAGTACGAAGAGATGCATGATTGCGCGCATATTTGACTTACGCGGCCGCGACGCAGTGCGGATGCTGCGCCATGTAATTCCCCAGACGCTCCATGGCCGGATCGAGCACTGATCGGTCGGCCGCGTAACAGATCCGAACCGAGCCTTCCCCGCCCTCCCCGAAGGCGACGCCGGGCGCAAGCCCCACGCGCGTGCGTTGCAACAGATCCGTGCAGAACGCGAAAGAATCCGTTAATCCGTCAATCTTCGGAAACAGATAGAAAGCGCCATCTGGCTGCGGGACCGTCACGCCCGGCATCTGCCGCAGAGCCTCCAGGCAGAAGTCGCGATTGTCTCGCAGCCGTCCAAGCATCGCCCGAAGTTCGGTCTCACCATGCAACAGCGCTGTCTCCGCCGCCTTCTGGGCGAAAGTCGGCGCGTGCGAAATGATGAATTCATTCAGTTGAGTGGCCTTGCGCCCCAAATCGGCCCGGGCCACCAGCCAGCCCACGCGCCAACCCGTCATGCAGTACGATTTGGAAAACGAATGCACCACCATCACTGCGTCCTCTCGCGTCACCTTCCGCAAGATAGATGGGACTGGCGTGCCTAGTTTTGCGCCGTAATAGAGCCGGTCATACACTTCGTCCGCCATCAGCCAGAGCGAGTGCTTGCGCGCAAAAGCCAGGAGTTGCGCCTGATCCTTTTCAGTCGCAACCCATCCCAAAGGATTGGAAGGCGACGTATACAGAAGCAGCTTGGTTCGAGGCGTCACCGCGGCTTCCAAAGCAGCGAAATCGATCTCATAGCGCTCGCCTTCCAGCACATGCGGAATCTGCCGGGCCGTCGCGTTGGCCATCGCGATGATGGACGAGCCATTGGGCCAAGCCGGCGTCAGCACCAGCGCTTCATCGCCTGGATCGAGCACGGCGCGAATCGAAACGTTCAGCGCCTGCACGCCGCTCGCAGTCACAACGATCTCTTCGGAGGGATCGAGAGTCACGCCTTGGAAGTCGAGATAGTGCTTCGCGATCGCTCGCCGCAGCGATGGCAATCCAGCATTTTCCGTGTAGAAAGTGAAGCCGTCGCGAAGCGCGTCGGCTGCCGCTTGCTTGATATATTCCGGCGTCGGAAGATTCGATTCTCCGAAGTACAGCTTCAAAACGCCGTCCATTTTCATGGCCGCTTCCGCCAGTTCGCGGATGCGCGAATGTGGCACCTGAAGCACCGAGTCTGCGAGTCGTGTTTCCAACTTTCTATTGTGGCACTCCACGCACATGTGTATCTGCGGGAAGGCGTCGGCTTCAGGGCTTGCGCCGCCGCCTCAATAGCTTACAGGCGGCATCAGGTTTGCGAAGCCTAATGCAATGGACACTTCGCAACGACAGTCCGCCCTGACTTCGCTCACTCTACACGCCGCGGGATTAGCTCTCCTGCTCGCGCTCGTGAGGACGCAAACCGGCAACCCTCCGGTGCGGCTCATCGACCCCACGCCATTGGTCTTCCATCCGCTCGACCGAGGTCTGGCCGGTGGCGGGGGCACCCGCGATCCCCAGCCCCCCAGCAAAGGTGCGCTCCCGCCCCGAGCCTCCCGCACTTTCGTGCCCCCCAGCGCCACCCCAACCGTGGCCGCGAAACTTCCGATCGCTGTGACGATGGACCTTCCCCCTGACATGCAAGTCGCTTCCGCGCAGCAGTTCGGCGACCCGGGGAGCCCGTCCACCGTGCTTTCGAACGGACCAAGAGGCCCGGCTGGGACCGAAAAAGGCCACGGCCAAGGGATTGGCGATAGCGACGGCGACCGCCACGGCACCGGCGTCGACGGTGGAGTCTTCCATGGCGGCTACGGCGTCACCATGCCAGTTCCGCTGCGCAAGATCGAGCCCGAATATTCGGAAGACGCGCGCAAAGCCCGTTTTCAGGGGACGGTCGTCGTGTATGTCGAGGTAGATACGAATGGCAAGCCGCGCAACATCCGCATTGTCCGAAGTGTCGGGATGGGCCTCGACGAGCGCGCCCTCGAAGCCGTGCGTCAGTGGCTTTTCAAGCCCGGAACTAAGGACGGTAAACCAGTGGTAGTTTCGGCCAATATTGAAGTGACTTTTCACTTACTGTAAGTGACCGTGCCAAGAATCACGGGTCGCCGCGCGCCAGTCGAACGCGGAACATTGCCCGGTCTGTGATGCCACGTTTCGTAGGCCAGTAACGCGAAAGCCACCGCTTCTTTGGCATCAGGGTCGATGCCGAATTCTTCCGTCGTCGTGATCCGAACCGACGGCAAGAGAGCGTGCAGTGTTCCCATCAACTGGCGATTGTGAACACCGCCGCCGGCAACGATCAAATCATCCGGATTCGGCGCGAAGCGCTGGATCGCATCGGCGATCGTAACCGCCGTGAACGCCGTCGCCGTCGCGATTAGATTGGGAATCGACTCGCCCGACGCCTTCATGCGCGCGACGAAGTCCGCGCCATATTGCTCGCGCCCGGTCGTCTTCGGTGGCTTCTTGCGGAAGTATGGTTCTCGCGCCAATTCATCCAGCAGCGCACGGTTCACCATCGCTTTCGCCGCGATCGCCCCGCCCCGATCGAATTGCTGCTTTCCCTTCGTATCCTCACGAACCAGCGCATCAATGACCATGTTCCCCGGCCCCGTGTCGAATGCGAGCACATCTTCCAGGCCCGCACCCGCCGGGATGGAAGTAAAGTTCGCGATACCGCCGATATTCAGCGCGATCCTATGCCGCGTCCGGTGACGAAACAATCGATAATCCAAAAACGGAACCAGCGGCGCGCCCCCTCCGCCTGCGGCGATATCGCGCGTGCGGAAATCGGAAACCACCGAAACCCCAAGCCGCTCCGCGATCACGGCAGCCTCGCCGATCTGCAGAGTATGGGTGCCTTCGTGATAGATGGTCTGCCCGTGACAACCAATTAGTTCGACCGATTCAAGCGGAACTCGCGCTGCTTTGCAGGTTCGAATAACGGCGCGCGCGTATAACTCTCCCAGCGCGAAGTTCAAACGCGAAATCGTCGCCGTGTGCGTGTCCGCGTTCGACACCGCCAAAATCTCGCGGCGCATCGCATCGGAATATGGCGTCGTGCGATGGGTCACCACGTTTAACTTCCGGCCGCTAATTTCAACAATCGCCACATCGATTCCGTCAAGCGATGTGCCGCTCATAATCCCCGCGACGCGCATTCAGTTCAACTGGTTCTGCATCTCGTGCAAAAGCTTCAACGCGTCGATGGGCCGAAGTTCATCCAAATCCAGCTTGCGAATCTGATCGGCAAGCTCCCGTTCAGACGGTTCAAAGAGACGAATCTGAATGGGATGGTCGC
>JANYJA010000016.1 GCA_025358575.1 Terriglobia bacterium | reverse complement strand
TAAGATGACTCGTCTCTTTCGACGCCCGAACGTGACCCCATTGTTGTTGGATACTCCCGTTGCAGTTTTAACAAGCGAGATACGTGATTTTTACAACCGGACCGATTTTGAGCTACTCACTCCTGATGCGATTCACCTCGCAACGGCCATTCACCACACGGTGACTGAATTCCACACATTTGACGGTTGTAATGAAAAAAGGAAGCCCAAGTCCCCCGATAAAACCAGATGCGGATTGCTTCAATTGGACGGAAACGTCGCGGGAAGATACCTTCGCATTCGTCGGCCCAGTGCCCAACAGTTGGAACTCGGGATTGAACGCGCCGAGGACTCAGGAGTTAAGGAAGGTGGCAATGAAATCAGTCCCTAAACCAATCCAGATTGAGTCTGAAATTGCCGCACGTTGTAGCGGCCCCGATCAGGCCGAACGCATGGACGCGCTGTTTCGCGCCGTGCTGTCAGTTCCGCATTCAGCCGTAGTGAAAGATGCAGCGAAGCGGAAACGGGCGCGAGCGAAGGGTCGAGCACCAAAACATTAACTGTACGTTGACAATCATTTATACGTTGATGTTGGCGGGCAGCAATTTCACCACCCACGCGATTAAGCTGAGAGCATATTATGAAGCTTCCTATTTTCGATCTAGCTTGATTTGCGAAGTAAGTTAATACCGGAACTTACGAAGGAGGAAAAAGAGTACAAGACCCTTCGAAAACAAATTCAGGAAAAACTCATCAAATTTGCCACTCGCATCCCGGTCTTCATGTATTTAACCGATTATCGGGAGCGGAGCCTGAAAGATGTAATTACTCAACTCGAGCCTGGACTGTTCAAGACAGTGACCGGTTTGGCCACCAAAGACTTCGAACTGCTAGTGAGCCTCGTGGTATTTAACAGCGCACTGATGAACGATGCTGTCTACAAATTCAAACGGTATGAAGACGCGAGCTTGGTCTATGTCGGTATAGACAAGCACGAAGGTGAAGACGTCGGTCTTTATGACACCGTTTTGAGTGGGAGAGAGTATTCTGCGGAAGTTGAAAATGGAGCAGCTCTCCGCAAATAGATTTGCGATCCGCTCCATCTCTTCGACGAGATCTCATCCCGCCGCCGGTGGCACCGTAGAGTGCCAGACATAGAATTTAGCTCCTCAGGTAGGATTCGAACCTACAACCCTTCGGTTAACAGCCAGGTAACTCCATCAAAAGTGCGTAAAGCTCAGCAAGACGACGTTGCCGAAGAGTACCCTGGGCAATCCGACCATCGACTTTCGGGGCGAGAAGGGCAGAAACGACACGCACGAATCGGCCACCGATCGCAGTGAGGGGTTCTCCGGGTTGTCCTTGGTGTTTGGGTTCGTCATAAATGTCCAAAAAATGTGTACATGAACATCCACGCTGGCCAGCCAAATGCAAACGGGAACTCGGCGATCGCTATAAACACGAACGGCGCTCGGGACTTCGCGTGTTTTACAATTATCACTGTCAGAATCAGCCAAACGACACCCAATCCTAGCGGGAATACAAGAATCCACGGAAACGCACCGGACCACCTCCCCAAGATTCCAAAATAGAAAAAAGACAGAGCACAAAGTATCAGCTGAACCAGAGATCCGAAAGCTAATCGCACAAAAGTTCACCTCAACGGGGTATGTAGTTACCCCACCCTGGGCTTGTAAGCCCTGGAATAATTGGGAGGGAAAAATCCCGTGAAAGAGTGTAAGTAAAACTATTGCTGTTGTACCAGGTTTGGCCTATGGAAGGCGCACTATAGGGCACCACGAGGTTCATGCCATGGGCATCTTTTTCGAATTCGTCAACAAATGTACAAGGTTCAGGCGAAAAGAAGGTTATAACACTTTCAGGATCCGAATCTTCGCCATACAAGCCATGGGGCGAAACATTCGTTTTGAGCCTCCCAAAACCCATCCAAACGACAGGAAGTACGGGACGCCCGCGTTCCCACGGTCGCCGAAAGATCACGGGTGGAAGGATCTCAGGGCCCGCATCCACAACGTTCCAACCAGAGTGATCTTCCACGTAAAAAAATGTGTGTCTTCCCGGAAAATATTTGTTAAGCGCCGGTGCGTCACCAAATTCGATCGCGCAAGTTGGCTTGGAAGATGTCGTACCGGTAGTGCTAGGGGGTGGAGGGCCAATGTCGTTAATAAGACCAATTTGCCCCAGCAGAACCACGGACAACGTCAGGCCCGGATTTAGGGGAATATCCCCTCCTGAGCCGATAAACGGATCAGTGCCTCCCAATTTGCTGCAATTGCCGGAGAGGTCGTAATCCCCGTCCACGCAGCGCCCTGACCCAAGGCCCGACGGGTCATTCCGACTTGCAGGGTCGTTATTTGTATATGCATAGCGATTCAGAGTTCCCGGATTGCCAGTATTTGAGTTTGCCGAAGACGGGTCCACCGTCATAAACCTCCCCAGCGTACTGCTGTAGTATCGCTGGTCCGCATAATCCAACCCGGTTACCCTATCCCGCATATACGTCCCAAACTTCTTCTGATCATTCGCGGCCGGCGGCGAGAAATCCTGCCCATACGGATAGAACCGCAGCGCCGCGCCACTCGTATACCTCACCGACCCCAGTCTGTCCGTTGCAACGGGATAGTTGGACGCAGGCCCCTGAGCCACCAGTTTGCCCACAAAATAACGATACTGGTTCGAAAGCGTGAACGTGCCGTTTGTATTCCGCAGATAAGTCGCAGCCAACTTTCCGTCAATTCCAAAAAGAGATAGCTGGGTCTGCCCGCCGTAAAGTGTGTTCAATACCCGTTTGTTGTCCGGCCCGTAAGTAGCCGAAAAACTTCCAGCAGTAATCAGCCGATTCTCAACATCGTACGTGTAGCCGGAAATCGTGGGATTCCCATTCGGATCATACGTTCCTGGAGTAATCTGATTCGAATGCGGGTCCACGACTTGATGGAGTGGCGGAGCCGCACCGGTCGTCGGACTCATGTCCGTCAGATTGCTAAAGCCATCGTAATTAAAGGTCTGACCCCAAATCGGAGTCGGATTTGAGCCCGTTGTGCTCGACGCGGCTGAGATCAGCCTCTTGAGCGCATCGTATTGGTACGTGATCTGCTCACCCAACACCAAATCGATCGCCTGAGCGATCTGCCCGTTGTTGTTGGTCGACGAATACACGTACTGCATATTCATTCCTGGCATCTGAATTCCCGTCAATTGCTGAAGGGTATTGTACGTGCGAGTTTCGGTGGTCGAATTGCCATAAGTGATCTGGGTCAACTGATTCGCCGCATTGTAAGCGGCATTTGTCACAAGATTTGTCGGCGGGTAAGTCAAGGTGTCTGACAGTGACTTCTGTCGCCCCATGGTATCGAATCCATAAGTAAGCTGTTCTCCGATAGGGTAGGTAATCGAGAGCACCGCTCCATCGTTAGAATAGTTGTATAAAATGTCGAACGTCTGCCCGGAAAAGCCGAATGTGGCGAACCGCTTGGCCGTGATTAATCCGGCTGAAGTATATTTATAGGCGGTCCTGTAAGAAGCCGCCGTGCCCACACAACCCCAATCGACCGACACCAGCCTTCCGAGTGCGTTAACCGAATAATAGTTGGGATCGGAGTCATAGATATAGTCCTCCTCTTGGCATTTGTCTGCTGAGCCCAAAAGCCCAGTTGGATACCGTTGAACTTGCAGGACTCGTTGAAAGGAATCGTACGCATACTTTACCACTTGGCCGCTTGCGTCCGTTTTAGTCGCGAGGGTGTTGTCTGGATTATAAGTATACGTCAGCGTCCCATTCTCTGGATTCGCCGCGCTCTGTAGCATGTTGTTCGTGCCGTAAGTGAAGGTCCGCGTCTGCGTCACCTGCCCGACGCCCGTGTTGCGGGGCATGCTCACCTGCGTCAAATGATTGAAGACGTCATAGGTATAGTTTGTCACGAAAGTCCCTGTGGTCGGTGCCATTCCGACGCGCTCATTCCCGTGATCCCCAGCGTCGTCAGTTGCGCCGACGCAGTTGCCGGCGTCGACGAAAACGGAGAGTGAATCGTCACCGGCGTGATCGAGATATCGTATTTCTCCGCCGTCCCGATGGAGTTCAGAATATTGGTCAAATGCGGCGTCGCATCCGTATTGTAAATAAACGTGTACGTCACTCCGCCGCTCGGCGCCCGCGAATCCTCGATCGTGCCGATGCGGGCGCTCGAATTTAACGAGAACGCCCCCGCTCCCATCAAATACTTGAGGAAAATCTGGTTTCCGTTCGAATCCTGAATCAGCGTCGGGTACGATGTCCCGGCATCCGCCTCCGTGCCCGCCGAGAGGCACCCCATCCCCCAGAACGAGCCGTCTGGAAAGTACAGCCGGTTCACCGAAGTGTCGTAATAAATGTAGATTCCCTCTTGCGAACTCCAAACTCCGTTGGTGTTCACGTTCAGGTTATATTTCGCGCCCGACGAATCCGTGAACACGTAGTGATCGATCTGCCCCCACCACCCGCCATTCCAATAAGGCGTGAGCGACCCCGCCATCAGACTCCAGCCGAACCCGTACCCGATGTCGTCCCCGAGCTTCCAGTAAAGCGGTCCGCTCGGCGACGTATCCATCCGCCAGTTCTGCGAATTGTAAGTCAGCCCGAGGGCCAAACCCAGCCCGCCTCTCCCTTGCGCCTTCAGCAGCGGCACTGAGTAATTCACGTTGCCACTGCGCATGTCGATCTGCTCCCCGCCCCCTCCCCAATACGCGCCCGTGGGTCGCACGCCGGTCCGCCGCGGATCGATCGCGCCAGCGGGCGGCGTCTCGACCACGAACTGAGCCGCTGTCCCCGTGATGCCGTGAAAGCTGATGTCCTGAAGCTGATAAGTGTACTGCGTGCTCGGCGCAACGCTCACAGCATCCGTGTAATCGACGCCCGTGAAACTCTGGCCCCAGTAACTGCCATTGCGATTCACGATGTGCGATACGATTCCGGCTCCTGTGGCGTCCGCGGGCTCCTGCCACTGCACGTTCACCTGATTCGGAAAGACCGACGTGCCAATCGTGGACGTATTGATCGGAGCCGGTAGATCGTGCGACCGTTGCACCAGTTGGATCGCGGTGATCATGTTGCCGCTCTGCGTGTCGTGGCACCCCACGCCCGGCAATCCGCCCGTCACCGTGGTGTAGGCCCCGTAAACGCTGCCGTTGATTAGCACCCACACCACATTGGAATAGACCACGGAGCGCATTACCATCGTGGTGGCGCATGGCACGGCGTTGATTGAAAGCATCGTCACCACGCCGTTCAATCGTTGGTTGATCGTGAGCGTAGCCCCGCATCCGCCATTGGCAAACCCCGCGCCCGACATTCTCTCCGCCCCAGTGGTCTAGTTTTACTCCGCCCTTGACAATAAGACTGTTAGATGGGCCGTGTGGGGAAAGATGAACAACACGGGCCAGTGCTGCGTCGCGGCGAAGCGTATCGTCGTCGAGGCTTTGGCAGACCCCTTTCTCGACAAGTTCCAGACGGCGCTCGCGGCGCTCAGGCCAGGAGACCCGATGGACGAGGCGACCACGCTCGGGCCCTTGTCTACCGAAGCGGCCCTGGTACAACTGCTGGGTCAGGTTGAAGGTGCCGTCGCCAAAGGCGCCACTCTGATATAATGGAAGGAAAGCGGATCGATCGGCCGGGCGCTTTCATGCAACCAACGATTTTGGGGGATATCAAGCCCGGCAATCGTGCCTTTAGGGAGGAATTCTTCGGACCGGTTGCGCTTTTTTTTCGAGGTTAAGGACGAGGACGAGGCAGTAGCGCTTGCCAATGACTCGGATTTCGGATTGGGAGGCTCGGTATTCACAAAAGATGTAGCGCGCGGCAAGCGCGTCGCAAGCCGTGTTAATACCGGAATGATGTTTGTCAATCACCCGACCTGGACGACTCCGGAGTTGCCTTTCGGAGGTATCAAGAACTCCGGATACGGACGCAAGCTCTCCAGTATGGGCATCCAGGAGTTCGTGAACAAGAAACTCGTTCGCGTTGCTTCCATCGACGCCGCGGCATAGGCATTGAGTCAAGTTCAGTGGGCGATGGGACGAGCGATTCCTTCTGGAAGAAGTTAAACCGATGATCGCCCCGGTAGGACAAGACCACCCACACAGATGAGTTCAAGCAAATTTGGGCGCGACGAGATGTGTTCGGGCGGCTGGGTTTCCAGCCTGAGTAGAGGAGTTGTCCATGACACACGATGCAGGCCGCAGTTGTTGAAGAATTCGGAAAGCCCTTGGTGGTTCGGGAATGGGACATTGCGACTCCCGGGCCGGGGCAAATCCTGGTTAAGACGGAGGCCTGCGGCGTATGCCACACCGATCTCCATGCCGCGCATGGAGACTGGCCGTTGAAACCCAAACTCCCGTTCATTCCTGGACATGAGAGCATCGGTTTGGTAGCGGCCGTTGGATCGGGCGTTACGATCGTGAAGGAGGGCGACCGGGTCGGCGTTCCTTGGCTCTACTCGGCGTGTGGTCATTGCGAGTATTGCCTGGCGGCTTGGGAGACGGTGTGCGCCCAGGCGCAGTTCGGCGGTTATACCAGGAACGGCGGCTTCGTCGAGTACATCCTCGCGGACCCGAATTACGTGGCCCATATCCCTGCCAGCCTTGAGGCTGCCCAGGCTGCGCCGCTCATCTGTGCCGGGATAACCACCTACAAAGGAATCAAGGAGACCGCAGCAAGGCCTGGCGAATGGATCGCAATTTCCGGCGCTGGGGGTCTCGGACATTTGGCTATCCAGTATGCAAAATGCATGGGACTCCTCGTTTGCGCGATCGACATCGACGAGGGCAAGCTTGCCCACGCCAAGCGCCTCGGCGCCGATCTCGTTGATCAACGCCAAGACCGGCGATCCCTCAGCCACCTTGAAGAAGGAAACCGGCGGGGGAGCTCATGGCGTCCTGATTACGGCACCTTCGCTCACCGCATTCAAGCAGGGTATCGGCATGACTCGGAAGCGCGGTACGTGCGTCCTGGTTGGGCTACCCCCAGGCGAATTCCCGGTCCCACTCTTCGATGTCGTGGCGAACTGCATAACGATCCGCGGTTCGTTCGTCGGAACCCGCCGGGACATGGCCGAAGCGCTTGCATTTGCCGCAGAAGGTAAAGTCAAGGCCGATATCGAGCTTCAGCCTCTGGCGTCGATCAACCAAATCTTCGACCGGCTGGAGCATGGCGATATCGCGTCACGCGTGGTTCTAGAGTTCGTGCAGGCCTGAAAAATTGAGACAAGGATGATGCGACCACCGAGTTACGCCACAGAGTCTTGGAATCTGCGTGGTCTTGCGGCAAGTGGGGCGTTAGTGCAAGATACACCGCCGCTCGAAATGCTCAACGCGAAGTGCACTGATAAAATTCCGGCTATGAAGATGAAGCCGCCGAGACGCGTCACGTTTAGGACGGGATTGATGCTTCTTGCCGCCGCGACGGGGTGGGCGGGGCAAGAGTTGCGTCTGAGCGATCTGGTCGCCGAGGCTCTTGCAAATAACCGGGAGATCGCGGCCGCTCAGAAACGATACGAAGCCGCGCGGCAGCGCCCCAGCCAGGCGAGCAGCTTGCCAGACCCGATGTTTTCGCCCGGGTGGACGAGCAACGGTAATCCTTTACCCGGAGCCCAGCTCGGTGTAAGCCCCACTTCCGCAATAGGGTTCATGGTAACTCAAGAGGTCCCATACCCTGGGAAGCGAAGGCTTAGAGGCGAGATTGCGGCAAAAGACGCCGAAGCCGAGTTTCAGACCTATCAAACCGCGCAACTGAATGTGCTGTCCCGTGTGAAGCAGGCCTACTACCGTCTCTCCTACGATTGTTCGGCTATACCTGTGCTAGAACGTAACCGGACACTGTTGGAAAGGCTGCTGAAAATCACAGAGGTTCGTTACTCTGTCGGCCGTGCCGCTCAGCAGGATGTGTTCAAGACGCAAACCCAGGTTTCCATTCTCGAGAGTAGAGTGATCCAACTCGAGCGCGATAAGGCTGCGCGAAGTGCCGAGTTGAACATGCTGCTCAACCGACGTCCCGGCCAGCTTGTCGACCGGCCTCCGGAGCTTCAAGCGAAACAATCTGTTCAATCTCTGGATGAGTTGTTTGCCTTCGCGTCACGGCAAGCACCTATGCTCACCCGCGATCAGCGGATGATCGAGCGCTCTGAATTGGCGGTCAACCTGGCTCATAAGGACTATTTCCCCAACTTCGCGATATCCGGCGGCTACTTCAACCAGGGATCGATGTCCCCGATGTACCAGGGCCGCCTCGACATTACGGTGCCGATCTACTACCGGCGAAAGCAGAGCGCGGCCCTCACGGAGCAGACTCAGATGTTGGCGCAAGCCCGGCGATCGTATGAGGCAACGAACCAGAATCTCCACTTTCAGATTCAAGATGAGTTTCTTGCCGCGGAGGCGTCCTGGAAGCTGCTTCAACTTTACGCGAGCACGACCGTGCCGCAGGCGAGCCTGGCGCTGGAATCGTCCATGTCATCTTACGAGTCGGGAACTGTCGACTTCCTGTCGGTTCTCACAAATTACATGTCAGTGCTCGAGTTCGAGCTCAACTACTACGAGGAGCTGCGAAACTACTATCTATCCCTGAGCCGGATCGAAGAAATGGTTGGAGCGCCCGTTGTCCCATGACGGCGCGGTCATGAGAGCTGTCCGCATCTTACTGCAGCTCCTCGTGATCCTCGCTGTGTTCGTCGCTGGTTTCGGGTACCGCCGATGGTATGCGGTGTCGCCCGCGAAAGTCTCTGGCCCTCCACCCGCGGGGCCTTCGTCAATTACCGCTGTGCCCGCGACCGCCACTGACAAGGCAGGCGATCTTCCGATGGGCACGATTCAAATCAGTCCGCAGAAGCAGCAATTGATCGGAGTTAACTATGGGTTGCCTTCGATAGGTCCGTCAATAAAAACGATCCGCGCTGTTGGAAAAATTGCGCCCGACGAACAGCGGATCGCCCATGTGCACACTCGGGTGGACGGCTGGATCGATAAAGTCTTCGTGGATTTCACTGGCAAGGTAGTAAACAAGAATCAACCGCTGCTTACGATGTACAGTCCAGACCTGCTAGCCACCCAAGAAGAGTTCCTGCTGGCCCTGAAAAGCAAGGATTTGATGAAGGCCAGCACGTTGCGAGGCGCGTTATCCGAGAGTGATTCTCTCCTAGCTGCGACGCGGCGCCGGCTGAAACTATGGGACCTGGGCGAGGCCCAGATCGACGAAGTTGCCCGCACCGGCAAGCCTCTCACGAATATCACAGTCTATTCACCGGTAAACGGTTACGTTACTGTACGCAACGCCTTCCCCAATCAGCGGATCACCCCCGACACAGAGCTGTACACCATAACCGACCTCAGCAGGGTTTGGATCATGGCCGACGTGTTTGAAGCGGAGGCGTCGCTGGTACAACTCAATCAACCGGTAAATGTCACCTTGGCTTATGGGACTACCCGCGTGATCAAAGGGACAGTGGACAATATTCAACCGCAGGTCGATCCGATGACGCGAACGGTGAAGGTTCGGATTGGGGCTGAGAATCCGGGCATGACTCTCAAGCCGGACATGTTCGTCGAAGTGAATTTCACGATTGCTCTCCCATCGCAAGTCACTGTGCCGGCAGATGCGGTGCTGGACGCCGGCTTGAAGAAGACCGTATTTGTGGACCGCGGCAACGGTTACCTGGAGCCGCGCGAGGTGGAGATCGGAGAACATGTTGGCGATCGAATTGAAATCCTGCGTGGCCTGAAGCCGGACGAGCGCATCGTTACTTCCGGGACATTCTTGATCGATTCCGAAAGCCAGATGAAATCCGCGGCATCTGGTATGGGCGGCATGCCGGGAATGCCCGGGATGTCGTCCCCGAAACCAGCAGCCGGGAAGTCTCAGCCGCCGCCGTCTACGCCGGCAAGACCGGACTCTCAACCGAAAAAACAGGACATGAAAGATATGCCTGGGATGGGTCGCCCGCGATGATTAACCGGATCATCGAACTTTCCGGTAGGAACAAGTTCATGGTCCTGATTCTGGCCGCGAGTGCAGTCGCGGTGGGCATCTGGTCGATGAAAAACATTCCGCTCGACGCCCTGCCGGATCTGAGCGACACCCAGGTGATCGTGTATTCGCGCTGGGACAGAAGCCCCGACATCATGGAGGATCAGGTCACCTATCCGATTGTGACGGCGATGTTGGGTGCGCCAAAGGTCAAGGACATCCGGGCTTTTTCGGACTTCGGCTATTCGTACGTATACATCATCTTTCAGGAAGGGACTGACATCTACTGGGCACGGTCGCGCACGCTCGAATACCTGTCATCGGTGCTGCCGCGCCTGCCGCAAGGCGTGACCACCGAGCTTGGGCCGGACGCCACGGGGGTCGGATGGGTTTTCCAATACGCACTCATCGATAAGAGCGGGACGCACAGCCTGGCCGAACTTCGTTCCCTGCAGGACTGGTTCCTGCGGTATCAGCTACGGGCGGTTCCGGGCGTGGCCGAAGTGGCGCCGATTGGCGGGTTCGTTCGTCAATACCAGGTGAACGTCGACCCCAATCGCCTACAAGCGTACAACGTGCCGATCATGAAGGTCGTTGAAGCTGTTCGCGGAGGAAACAACGACGTCGGAGGGCGGCTGGTCGAATTTAGCGGCGCCGAGTACATGGTGCGAGGCCGCGGCTATGCGCGATCTACTGGGGACATCGGCAAGATCGTAGTGGGCTCAGCTCCAGGCGGAGTCCCGATCAGAGTACAAGATGTCGGAACTGTAGTGCTCGGCCCCGATATCCGTCGAGGCGTTGCAGATTTCGATGGAACGGGAGACACAGTCGCCGGCATCGTCGTGATGCGGCAGGGGGAGAATGCGCTCCGGGTGATTGACCGCGTAAAGGCCAAGCTTCGAGACATCGAGCCCGGTCTGCCTAAGGGAGTCAAAATCGTCAGCACATACGACCGTTCGGATTTGATCCTCCGCTCTATCGACAATTTGAAGCAGACGCTTACCGAGGAGATGACCATCGTCGCGGCGGTGATCTTCATTTTCCTCCTGCACGCCCCCAGCGCCCTGGTTCCCGTGGTCACCATTCCGGTGGCCATTGCAATCGCGTTTATCCCGATGCAGATGATGGGGCTGACCTCGAATGTCATGTCGCTGGGCGGAATCGCCATCGCCATCGGAGCCATGGTGGACGCTTCGATCGTCGTTGTCGAGCAAATGCACAAGAAGCTCGAGGCCTGGGAGCGGGAGGGCCAAAAGCAGGATTATCACGCGGTGGTCATTGAGGCTGCGAAAGAAGTAGGCGGCCCCAGTTTCTTTGCTCTCCTGGTGATCGCGGTTTCGTTCATTCCGGTTCTTACGCTCGAAGCGCAGGAAGGACGACTCTTCAAGCCGCTGGCTTACATGAAGACTTTCACGATGATTGGGGCCGCCGGGCTCGCGATTACTCTGGGCCCGGTAATGTTGTTGCTCCTCGGCCACATGAAGCGGTTTCAATTCCGCCCCCTCTGGGTTAGTGGCTTGCTCAACATGGTGCTGGTGGGCAGGATCTATTCGGAAGAGAAGCACCCCATCAGCCGGGTGCTCATCCGCTTATACGAACCGGTATGCGCCTGGTGCTTACGGTGGAAATGGCTGGTAATCGTTTTGGCAATAGCGATGGTGGCGATCACCGTACCTGTTTATCAGCAGCTCGGCTCTGAGTTCATGCCGCCTCTTGACGAGGGAACGTTGTTCTACATGCCCTCGACTCTGCCGGGAATCTCGGTTACAGAGGCCCAGAAGCTGCTCCAAGTACAAGACCGGATTATCCGGCAGTTCCCGGAGGTAGTGAGTGTGATGGGGAAGGCCGGCCGGGCCGAGACCTCAACCGATCCGGCGCCCTTCTCGATGATGGAAACGGTAATCGTTCTCAAGCCCCAGTCGGAGTGGCCGAAGATCGAGACATGGTATTCGTCGTGGCCGCGCTGGACAAGATCGATTCTCAGCCGCATCAGGCCGGATCACTTCACAACCGACCAACTGGTCGATCGAATGAATGAAGCAATGCAGTTGCCGGGTGTCACAAATGCCTGGACGATGCCAATCAAAGCCCGCATCGATATGCTCACTACCGGCATCCGAACGCCGATCGGGATCAAGATCTACGGATCCGACCTGAACGAGATTCAGCGCCTGGGCACGCAGATCGAAGGCATCATGCCGCAGATTGCAGGCACCCGGAGCGTCTTCGCGGAGCGCACTGGTGGTGGATATTTTCTCGACTTCAAATGGAATCGCGACGAGATTGCGCGTTATGGGCTTTCGATCGACGAGGTGCAGTCGGTGGTGATGAATGCTGTCGGCGGCGAGAACGTTACAACCATCATCGCGGGTAGAGAGCGCTATCCAGTCAACGTCCGATATCTCCGCGACCTGCGAAGCGACATCAGCAAACTGAAGAGGGTGCTAGTTCCTGTCATGAATGGCCAGGCGCAGATCCCGGTTTCGCAACTCGCTTCTGTTGAGATCGCCGCCGGACCCTCGATGATCCGGGATGAAAACGGAATGCTCAACGGTTATGTCTACGTCGATATTGCGGGCCGGGATGTCGGCGGATACGTCCTCGAAGCCAAGAAGCTCCTACGCGAAAAGCTTAGCCTGCCGGTTGGATACACGCTGACCTGGAGCGGCCAATACGAAGCGATGGAGCGCGTGCGACAGCGCCTGACAGTGGTGCTGCCCGTGACGCTCGCCGTGATCGTGATGCTGCTCTACTTTAACACCAGGTCCTTGGCCAAGACTTTCATCATCCTTCTGGCCGTGCCATTCTCGGCGGTCGGCGCGATCTGGCTGGTACACGCGCTAGGGTACAACATGAGCATCGGGGTATGGGTTGGACTGATCGCTTTAATGGGTGTTGACGCTGAGACCGGGGTGTTTATGCTTTTGTATCTCGATCTGGCATTTGATCAGGCGAAGAAAGCAGGGCGTCTGTCTAGCCTGGCGGGCTTGCAGGAAGCAATTATGCACGGCGCTGTCAGGCGGATCCGGCCCAAGGTAATGACCGTAGCGTGCATGTTCCTGGGGCTGATCCCGATAATGTGGTCCACTGGCGCCGGCGCCGACGTGATGAAGCGCATTGCAGCGCCGATGATCGGCGGCATCTTCACTTCTTTCATCCTGGAACTGGTCGTCTATCCGGCAATTTATGAGGTCTGGAAATGGCACTTCGAAGTAAAGCCAAGTCTCTCCGCGGCCTAGGTTGTCTCGGGTTGCTCGTCCTCGGCGGGGCATTCGCTGCAGATGTTCTGGCACAGAGCTACACGTATCAGGTCCGCCATCGGCACTGGCACGGGCGAGCGAGGGGAACACTTCACATTTCGCCCGAAGGCATTTTATTCGAGGAACAGGGAAAAAAGGGCACTACGGACTCCCGGCAATGGCGCTACGAAGAGATCCAGCAGCTCACGGTCAGTCCATCCGAATTACGCATCCTCACCTATGAGGACTTGAAGTGGAAACTGGGACGCGACCGGGAGTACACGTTCGATGGTGTGCCGGAATCCCTCGCGGTTGATACATACCCGCTGTGGGCGGCCAAGCTGGATCGACGATTCGTCGCCGCGATCTCAGATCCGAAATCCATTCCGGAATGGACGACAGGCGCGAAACTCGACCACGGCCTGTCCGGAACATTGGGAACATTGATACTCGGAAAAGAGCGGATTGTCTTTGATGCCGGTGAGCGAAGCGGCTCCCGGTCCTGGCGTTTAATCGATATCGGAAACGTCAGCCGCACGAACCCGCTGGACTTGACGGTGACGACCTTTGAGAAGTCCGGATGGTTTCGCGGCAGCGAGCGTCAATTTCATTTTCAACTTCAGCAGGCGCTACCGGAGGAGCCTTTTTACGCGCTGTGGCGCCGAATCAATAGTTCACACGGGCTTACGTTTTTGGAACCGGAAGCGGTCGGGGGAAAGTTCCGCTAACGAATAGAAACAAGGGGAAAAGGCTCCTGCACCGGTGGCCACCCTCGAAAACGCGTTGCTTATCCCCGAGCGGATCAGAGGCGGACTTGGCCGTCTCGCAACTATCTCAATCCACATAGGGAGATCGGAGCTGAAATCAGCGCGGCTGCAAGGGCCGCGATCAGGGGGTGTCACGATCACCGATCTCCCTGGCTCCGAGGAGCTCGCCCCCTTCGACTTTCGAACAATTACTGTCGATCCATGCTCAGTTTCTTCTTTGACGGCTAGAAGGGTCTTATTGGCATCGTCAAGGGAGAATACTGTCACTTGCGGGCGAATATTGAGATGATGGGCGATCGTCAGAAAGTCTTGCGCATCCTGCCTGGTCATATTTGCCATTCTTCGTGTCTGCCGCTCACCCCAAAGTAGCCGGTCGTAATCAAAGCTCGGCACTTGATCCAGGTGAATTGTGCTTGCGGAGCTGCGCATTCCGATGATGTCGATCAGTCATTCCGATCTCATGCCGATCAGATCGGAGCGAAGCGACGCAGGGCTCTCTCAGTGAGAAACAGTGATCGACATCCGTCAAGAGTTTTGCATGGTTTCTTTCCTTGAGCCACAGGTAATGCTCCATCTGGGGCTGTCCGTGTTTTTTTTGCGCTGACGGAAAGGAGCCCGTAGGGCGACTGGAGTTAGCGCAAAAAACACATCGGACCCGCCTGCTACTCGCCATCTTTACCGTCGCGTCCACCTCTCTTCTTCCGCATCGACTCTCCTTGCAGCTCGACCCGGTGCGCCGCATGTACCAGCCGATCCAGGATACTGTCGGCTACTGTGGGGTCACCAATTTGCGCATGCCACTTCGCTACCGGTAACTGGCTGGTTAGCAGTGTTGCCTTTGTCAGGTACCGCTCATCGCAAATCTCCAGAAAGGCCCGCCGTTCGGCGTCAGTCAGCGGCCCCATCGCCCAGTCGTCGACGATCAGCGCATCCACTTGGCCCATGGCCCGAAGCTTCTTCCCATAGCTTCCGTCGGCCCGAGCCAGTTCCAGTTCTCGAAACAACTGTGCGGCCGTGGTGAAGTAGGCGGTGAAGCCGTCGCGGCATGCCTTCTGCCCGAAGGCTCGCGCCAAGAACGTCTTCCCGATCCCGGTCGGGCCCACTAGAAAAATATGTTGGTGGCGGCGCACCCAGTCCGAGTCGTGGATTAGGGATCGGATTACCTGCTTGTCCAAACCCCGTGCCGCGCGGAAGTCGATATCCGGCTCCCAAGTCAAGAACCCTCAATAAGAAACCCCGATCCGCCGTACCTTGACCCACCATGCGCGATACGGCGCACACATACGCAGCCACTTGCGTCTTTTAGCGCCGGTCTCTAACGAAAGAACGGCCCGGCATTGGAACTTGGCACGCCAACTAGCCGTTTTTTGGTCCTGTTCAAAGCAAATCTGTCGACCTAAGCCCCTGCCGAGGTGATGGTTTTCAGCATGCACCTGCCGTCGCATGGAATTCCAGCGGCGTATCGTCGCACTCCTCCAATTGCTTTCCAAGTCGGCCCTACATGCGTTCGTGGGCATAGCCCCCGTCGTATTGTTGCTTTGCATAGTTCCCTCACTTCTCCGCGGCGAGCCATCATGGGCCCGGAAGTTCAACGCAAGTTGCACGCTCTGCCACACAATCTACCCGCGGTTGAATCGGGCGGGCTACGAATTTCGACAACTTGGTTATCGATTCCCCGCGAAAGTGGAGAAGCGGCTTGGCCATTTTGACCCGATCAATGCCGTTGTGGCTATTCCCGCCATTGGCCCTGCGAAAGAGGAGTTGAATTATCAACCGCTCCCCTCCGGACCAGCCACGGACGCCGGTAAAACCCTGGTAGGCCAGTATCGGTGTGAGACTTGCCATCAGATCGAGGGGAAAGGCGGCCAAGTATCTCCGTCGCTCGACGGCATCGGCGGAAGAAGAACGGCCGCTTTTATCCGAGAACAGATCCAGAACCCCGCGCAACACACAACACAGTACTCAGCGGACTTCCGGCTCGGGGGCGAGTTGATGCCAACAGTCGCCGCCTCTTCCCAGCAAATCGAACGTATGATCGCTTATCTTCTGAGCTTGCCGTACCGCCCGTTGACAGCTCCCATTCCTCACGCTACAACCACTACCCGATCCGCGGAACTGCACAACCCGGCCTTCGAGGCTGCGGAATTAAATCGAACCGCACAGGAGGGCAGGAAACTTTACGTGTCGTCCGGTTGCAGCGCATGTCATGCGGTCGGTGGGAAAGGCGGGAGCGTTGGTCCCGCTCTCGATGGCTTAGGAACACGCCGTTCAGCTATTTGGTTGGAACGGCACATCTCCAATCCGGGCGAGCATGTCCACTTGCAGCCTGAGCAACATCAGGTGAAGGCGAGCGCAATGCCTCCCAGCCAGTTGAAGCCGATCCAAATCGCGTCAATTGTCGACTACCTGCTCACATTTCCCGCTTCGCAACAACAGAAAGAAGACGCGATTCCAGCCAACCGAATCCAAGACTATTTCGGCATAGTCTATGCGCCTGCTGTGGAATGGGCCCGGAGCGAGAACGACACTAGTCGCTCCTTCGACAAGCGCAGCCTGAACATCTATGCGGCGGGGACGCTGGGCTCACACCTCTCCTTCTTCGTTCAGCCAGTTCCGGCAAAGGATTCCCAGGGATTCCTAAACCACTTCGAGATGATGCAGGGGCTCATGAATTTCGGTGACACGAAGAACTATGTACAGATCCGCTTTGGGCAAATCTTCAATTTTCTGAACTCCGGATTCGGCGGGCTAGATCGACCGATCACGAACTCAGCTCCACTTCTGTTTTCGCAAGTGAATGGATTTAATCCGATGGAGTTGAGCCGCGGCGCGTCAGTCGAGTTCACAACCTGGGGGCTGACAACCTTAAAGGTATTTTCCGGAATCCAGACTCCCCCCGACTCGATCCCGGTGGCGGGTTCCGACGACACGGCGCCAGAAGCGCGCTGGTCGCGAATGTACGGCTTCTCGGTCGACAAAGTTATTGGACCGAAGGGTCTCAGCGGCCTTCAATTCCAGTACGCCGGCGGATATACTCCGATCCGGGTCGACAATCAATATTTGCCTGCGCTCCGCTTCCAGAGATATTCCCTATTCGCAAACAAGAGCTTCCTGAATAACCGGAATGAGGAACGAGTGAACCTGATTGCCGGCGCATCGCTTTTTCGAGACGATCGGATTCTCGGCTTGACCAGCGCCCGTTCGAGTCGCGGCTATGGGATATTTGGCGAAGGGAATTGGATTCCCATTCGCCGTGTCGGGCTGGTCGCGCGTTATGACCAGGTGCGGCCGACGACACTGCTAAGACAAAATACGTTCCGGGCCGGCACCCTGGAGATCATTTACGATATCACCAAGTACACGCGAATCAGTTTTGAGTATCAGCGCGCCAAAATGGATGTGACTGCGAATATTTACCGTTTAGGCGGGCAACTTAACTTTTAACGATTTCCGGGAGGAAACATGAAAATACGGCATACTGGATTTCTTTCGCTGGCTGCTGTCTCACTGCTGTCGACCCAGCGCGGCGAGGCAGCTACGGGGAAGGGGATCTTCGACGAAAAGTGCATGACTTGCCATGGTGAAAACGGACGCGGGCAGACGCCCGCGGGCAAGGCTCTCAATGTGAAAAATTTGAACTCGAAAGAGGTTCAAAAGGAAAGTGACGCCGAATTGATTGCCGCGATCAAAAAAGGTAAGGGAAAGATGCCCGCCTTCGAGGCCGGTCTCGGCGACCCCGACATCCAACTTGTGGCCGCTTACGTTCGCACCTTTGCCAAAAAGAAGTGAGTGAGCATCCGGCGCCGATGAATACCAATCAAAATGAAGGGCTCCTCACTCAGTTAACTCTGCCCTCGCCGCCACGCCGTTCCTTTCTGGGTGCGCTCTTAGTTGTCGGAGGAGGCGCGGTGTCGGCGCTACTCACAGTTCCGCTGGTACGTTTTGCGCTTCATCCGATTTTCGTTAAAACAACAGAGACGTCCTGGTCGGACATCGGAGCTTTGTCGGATCTCGACCCATCTGCCGGGCCGGTGCGAAAAGCGATTCAGGTGGAGCAGCGTGACGGTTGGCGCAAGACGACTTCTGAACAATCCGTTTACGTGACTCGGGATGCAAGTGGGCAGCTTCGAGTTCTCTCTTCCGTGTGTCCGCACCTGGGCTGCACCGTCCCATGGCTGGAAGAAAAAAAAGAATTCATTTGCCCGTGCCATGGCGGAATTTTCTCCTCTGACGGAACCTACCGCGGCGGTCCCGCCCCGCGTGGCATGGATTGGCTGGAAACTAAAGTCGATGCGGGTCACTTGTATGTTCGATACCAATACTTCAGACAATTGGTGCCAACGCGCGAAGTGATGGGTTGAGGGGCGGAGCGATGAATCACGAAACTAGAGGAAGCCCCGAAGTTCTTGGCGCGGTGCAGCAATCTGGCCGGCTGATGCGCTGGCTAAACCGCCGCACCGGCGTCCGCAACCTTTTACATGAAGGTCTGGCTGAGCCGATCCCGGGAGGGGCGCGCTTTGCGTACGTGTTCGGTTCCGGATTGCTGTTTATCTTCCTGTCGCAGATCATAACGGGAATATTCCTGGCCCTTTACTACGTGCCCTCGGCAGATCATGCGCACGTTACGGTCGAGTACATCGTCAAGGAGGTGGCTGCGGGCTCTTTCCTCCGAAGTATTCACGCTTATGGCTCGAGCGCGATGATTTTGCTTTTGCTCCTGCATATCACGCAGACGTTTCTCTATGGCTCCTACAAGGGACGCCGCGAACTTCTCTGGCTTTCTGGCTGTATTCTCATGGCGCTCGTTCTCGGGATGGCATTTACGGGCTATCTCCTACCTTGGGACCAAAAGGCTTACTTCGCCACAGCCGTCGGCACAAACATGGCGAGCGAAGTCCCCCTGGTAGGCGACTTCATCAAACGGATGATGCGGGGAGGCGCCGGCATGGGGACTCTGACGATATCGAGGTTCTTCGTTGCCCATGTTTTCCTGATTCCCGGGCTTATCTTCGCTTTCATGGCTGCTCACATTTACGTTTTCCGGAAGGCGGGCGCGGCCGGTCCCATTCACGAAAATCCCGTCCGCCCGCGAATGCAGCCGCAGCCGTTCTATCCGCGACAAGTGCTATACGATCTGGCGTTTTCGGCGGCGTTGCTCATCGCATTGGGGCTGCTGGGCCATTATCTTCCGTTTGAGCTGGGCCCGAAAGCGGATCCTGCCGACGCCCAATACGTGCCGCGTCCGGAATGGTACTACCTGCCAATGTTTCAATGGTTGAAATACTGGCCAGGCGCGAAAGCAGTTATCGGGATCGTTGTGATCCCCTCGGTGATAGCTTCACTATTCGCGCTTACGCCCTTCCTGGACCGCGGTCTGGAGCGGCGTCCATGGAAAAGGCCCATCAGCGTCGGACTATACAGCCTCACTCTTTTAGGCCTGATCGCTCTTGGAGTGATAAGCAATCGAAATGATCGGCGAGACCCCGCGGTGTTGCAGCAGTTGGCTCGCCAGGAAAAAGCCACGGCTGATTTTATTGCGGCCAAATTCGAACCGGAAGAGGCTTCGCGAACCGGCGTCCCTGTATTGAGTCCCGAACTCGAAAAAGGAAAAGCGCTCTTTTCCAGTCTTGCTTGTAACGCTTGTCATAGACCGGACGGTGGCGGAACCGCTGCGGGTGCAAAGCTGAAGGGCCTCGGGAAATCGCAGGATCAAATCAAGTCCTTACTGCTGACGCCCACGAAGAGTATGGTAGCTGGCGGCATGACGCCGGTGCAGCAGCCCGATCATGATTTAGCTGCTCTAAGCGCATACGTTGCGTCGCTGAAATAGCTGAATCGACGGAAGCGCATCGGAGCACCAGTTACGTAGACGGTGCGAGATTAGGAATTCAGCGCGAACGAAACAACTTACACCCATGACGTTCAGATAATAAACCTGCCCCCCACGGGGTCGAGTCGGACATAAGCGGCGGCGAGAACAAACGGACAAGCAGAAAATAGTCAATGGGTTGACTAGAGCCTTCTCAATACTCTCCGCAGAGATTAGCCCGAACACCAGGGGTTGGTAATCGTACTACGTGCGAATATTAGTACCATATCCGCACACCGGCGACGAATCGAATCTGGCGCGGTTTCCCGCCGTCCTGCCGCAAGAGGCCTGCGGTATCGAAGAGACTCTAATGCGCGAGCGCTTTGCCGCTGAAATTGACGTTTTGCTTCGTCGAACAGACCAGCGCTGATGCCGGGAATCCGGGCAGGCCCGTCGACTACAAGTTGTTCGAAACCAATACGTTACAATCACTAAGAATAAAAAGAGGAAACGCTGTTGGCACGTTGGACAGGAGAACCCGCAATATCGGCAGTTTTGGAGGCGGCGGCGACGTGGCGGGACCGCTGCTTTTTGGGCGACGGTTCAGTCTTTACCGAGGCGTCTCTCTGGACGATCACGAACGTGGAAGCCCTGTTCAGGACGTTTTCGGGCAACCCGATTCTAGGGAACAGGACGTTCTACGACAAACTGCAAGAACAACTCACTTCTGCCTCGGCAGACGTGAAGAAGCTGGCGGCAGAATGCATCTGGGTCGTATTGCTCTTCCCCTATAAGACGAGCGTCAGCCCCACCACAAAGCTTCGTCACATTGAGGACATCTGGGGGTGGTCGGGTGAGAGTTTGCCCACGACACCATTGCTGGGTAGCAACGCGGCATCTCTCGAAGGCATTGGCAGCCCCGGCACGTTTTACCTGACCGGCATACCGACAGAATTCCAGTTTCTCCTCACTGTGCTGCGAGAGTGGAAGTCATTGCCTGGGGCCGAACGCAGCCGCCTCATGACCACCGAAACGCCGTGGACATTCGTATCGTGGCTGGACCAGATTCCCGATGCAGACAAGCGTCCGACCCGTAACACGCTCCTGTATCTCCTTTTCCCGGACTACATGGAGCCTATGGCGAGCAGCACTCATAAACGGCTCATATATGCCGCTTTCAAGCACAAGATACCGGCGGAACAGCGCCTTTCCGGGAGCAGCCCCGCCCTTGCGAGTCTTGATCGGGCGATCTTCGCGATCAGGCAGGCGCTTGAAGCCGAATATGGTACGGCGGAGCTCAGCTTCTACCGCCCCCCAATTCAAGGGCAGTGGCTGACTAAGCTTCGCGATGACGCCCGCAAAGCCATCGCTACCGATCTCTCAATGGTGCTCAACGATTACAACCTGCAACTCAACCAGTGCGGGAGCAAGAGACCAACGCTGGAGACGACGCGCCCGGTCGACGACACAACCGGATTCTGGCAAGATCCGAGCGACGCCACGAATAAGCCGTTGCGGTGGTTCGTTCACCTCGATCTCACGGGCGATTCTATCCTTGCGAGCATTCCGCCCGGTCATGGTGCACAACGCCTCGGGGCCTTCAACGCTGCGCAGGGGAGCAGCGGCGCAGTTGCAATTCGCGTGATCCCCGCCATTAAAGTTGCCGCCGAGAAATATGTCTTCTACGAAGCGTGGGAATGGATGCTTCTCTTCTGTTTCCTGCCTGCCCTCCCTGTAGGTTCTTCTGCTCAATTGCTCGAAGGCTACGATTCGACGACCGGCGAGGTTCAGTATATGGGGCATCCGCAACTGTACATCTCGGCAGCCCTGGTCGGCCTGAATGCTGACGATGACGTATTCTCTACATCGGTCGACGGGGTGTCCAGGTCCGCGACTTACGCTCAGGCCACTGACGCAATCAAGAGTCTGCTTCATGTTGCGCCCACATTTGCCATGCCTGCGGAGCACGCCAATGGCAATTAACATTCCCGTTTATCAGGGGCTCGATGAAGACGACCGCGCACGTCTGATACGAGACATAACGGCTGCCTATCAGCAATCGGCATCCGCTGCCGTAATTCCTTTAGAAGAAGCCGATGAAACCGCGGCCCCGCCCGCAACTCTGGGCGAAATCGAAATTGCAAATGCTGCCGATCTGATCGGCATCGATCCAGCGGTTTACCGGCAGATTCAGGCGGCGTTGCGCGCTGGCAAGCAGCACCTAATGTTTTACGGACC
>JANYJA010000015.1 GCA_025358575.1 Terriglobia bacterium | reverse complement strand
CATAGGAATAACCTCGGCAATAAAGTGTTGAGATAGACTTTCCAGAGTGTCCACCAATGGGCATAATCGGGAGTTACGATCGACTCGTGCTGGATACCTTTGGACGTTAGTAACTGCTCGAACTTTTCGTTGGCGGCGCGCAATCCATCGTCGCCGCCGACTCCGAGCCAGAATAGCTTAAGCTGCTTGTTGGCTTTTTCAGGATCGGCGAGGAAGCTCGCAACCACGGTCTCGAACGGCGGGCCTACCAGCGCGGAGCTGAAACCCGCGACATAGGCAAATTTGTCGAGGCTATTGAGGCCGATCGCCATGGCTTGATAGCCGCCCATGGAGAGGCCAGCGATGGCGCGACTAGTGCAGTCGGTATTCACACGGTAAGTTTTTTCGACAAGGGGCATCACGTTTTCCGCGAGGTCATTTTCAAGCATGGGGACGTCGAAGATAGTGGTTCCGGGGCCGGAGCGGGCAAAGATGTTGCGCGACGAATGGCCGAAGGGCATCACGATGATGGCGGGCTTGGTTTTGGAGGCGGCGAGAAGATTATCGATGATCAGGTTGGCGCGGCCGACTTGAATCCAAAAGCCTTCGTCGTCACCCATTCCGTGCAGCAGGTATAGCACGGGATATTTTTTTGCGCTGGTTTCGTATCCGGGAGGCGTGTATACAAAGACGCGTCGCTCAGTGTTCAATTTACGCGAATGATAAAAATGTTCGTGCAACGCACCGTGGGGGACATCCGCAAAAGCTTGGAAGGCGGCTTCGGGACCGGGAACGTCCACTTGACTCTGAAAGGCGACGCTGCCGACGCGCACGAAAGTGTTGCACGGGTCAGGCATGTTGAGGCCGTCGACTTTGAATCCGTAACCGTAAATATCGGGGCGTACGGGGCCGACCGTTGCGACCCAGACTCCGGCTGCGTCCTTCACCATGGGGATGGCTTTGCGGGTGAACTCCCCGTTGACGCTGACATCCCTGGCATTGGGGGCAAGGAGGCGGAAGGTAATGGTGTGGGTGTCGCCGACCTCAGGGGAAACGACGGCCATGGGTCGGGGCTGCGCGAAGGCTAGAAGTGCGAGCGAATGTCCGGCGACGAGGCCCCGAATCAATGAAACCGTTTTCATAGTGAGTCGGAACCGATTATATTTGCACGCGGGGGTGCTGTCAATCAAATTCTGTAAGCGCTTGCTAAAGGTTGGCTTTGGAACTAATCCGTGGGGCGGCGTTCGGAAGAAGAGCCGGTGATTCATTTTCTTGGGGGACAGGATGGGAAACCTGTGCGTTACGGTGCCGAAAGCGCAGAAAATGTGGTTTAGCCGTGATTGCCGCACCGCACCAGGGGAAAAATCTGATGGCGGTTCGCGTCGGCCGAGCAAGAAAACGAAATCGCGACTTTATGGAGGCCATTTTTTTCAGCCCAGACTTCACCCAGCCGTGAACAGTTTGGAGTACTCAGAAAAGCGAAGATGTAACTGAAGACGGTGCTCGGCACGAAAGTAAGCTAGTGCCTACATGTGCGCTTTTCACTCGTACCGCAACGCCAGAATCGGATCCACGCGGGTGGCGCGGCGGGCGGGGAGATAGCCGGCCATTACGGCCACGGCGGCGATACCGATGGTCGCGATGGCGATGGAAAACGGGTCGGTGGGCTGGATTCCGTAGAGCTGCGCGCGGACATAACGCGTTAGAATCCACGAGGCCGGGAGCGCGATTGCAATCCCCATTCCGACCAGCACGAACACTTCGCCCATCACCAGCCAGATCACATCCCGGCCCCCGGCGCCAATCGCCATGCGGATGCCGATCTCGCGCGTCCTCCGGGCAACGGTATACGCCATCACGCCGTATAAACCAATGCCAGCGAGCAGAGTCGCCAGAAATCCGAAAGCCGTTGAAAGCGTGGCTACCAGGCGCTCGGTAACGAGCGAATTCGCCATCTGCTTTTCGAGCGTGATCATTGCGAATAGGGGAACGTTGGGGTCGATGTCATGCGCGATTCGGCGGATGGCGGCGAACATCTGGCTGGGATCGCGGTCGGTGCGCACATAGGCCGTCATGCCGGTGACGAATTCAAGCTGCTTGAAGGGCCGAAACATTTCTATCGGAATTTCTTCCCGCATATTTTCGTACTTGGTGTTGCGCGCCACCCCGACGATGGTGATGTCGGTCTTGGTGCCCGGATCGATACCCATGCCGACCTGGTGACCGATGGCATTGCCGCCAGCGAAATATTTCTTGGCGAACGACTCGTTGACGATGGCTACTTTGGGCGCGCCCATATTGTCACTGCTCGTGAAGTCGCGGCCCGCGACCATGGGAATTGAGAGCGTTTTGAAATAGCCGGGCGCCAGGAAATTCATGTGCGGATCGGGCAGTTCTCCGACCGATGGCTTATAGGAGTCGATGGTCACCCAGGAATCCCACTCGTCGTCTTCGAGCACCGGCACGACGGCCAAACTAGCCGCGTTCACACCCGGCACGGCTGCAACGGCTTCGTGAAGTCTTCTGAAGTAGTCGCGCGTGCGTTCGGGTTTATAGCCGTTTAGGCCGGGATCCGCCTTAAAGGCGAGCAGGTTGGCGGTGCGAAATCCCGGGTCGAGATCTTTGAGATTTTGAAGGCTGCGAATGAACAGGCCGGCACCGATCAATAGCAACAAAGATAAGGCGACTTGAGCGATCACTAAAGCTTTGCGTAAGGTAACCGAGCCGCCGCCCGCGACCGCGCCGGCTTGGTCCTTTAAGGTGGGCGCAAGATCGGGTCGCGTGGATTGAAGAGCGGGTATGAGGCCGAAGATGACGCCAGTTAATAAGGAGAGGGCGATGTTGAAGCCGAGAATGCGCCAATCCGGCGTGGAAGAGATGCTGAGCGGAACCGAACCTTGCGGGAGGAAGCCGATCAGTGCGCGATCTATCCACACGGCGAGCGCAAGCCCCGCGAGACCGCCGATGATCGAGAGCATCAGGCTTTCTACTAAGAGCTGAGAGACAACTCTTCCGCGGCTCGCGCCCAAGGCAAGGCGCACGGCCATTTCTTTCTGACGCGCCGTGGCACGCGCGATCAAAAGGTTGGCGACATTCGCGCAAGAGATCAACAAGACGAGGGCGACGGTTGCCATCAACACCAGCAGGGGCTTCGAGAACTGACTCCGAAGCTGCGAGCGGCCTTTGGATGCGGGCAGCACGTCCATGGACATTTTTAAAAACTGTTGTTTCATTTCAGGGGCAGCCTTCGCGAATTCCTTTTGTTTCACTTCCATGTCGAGGATTTGATGGAAGAGCGGCTGCAGGCCCGCCTTGGCCTGAACGATACTTTCGCCGGGCTTGAGGCGTGCGAAGATGGTGACCCAACGCGTACGACGGTCGTTCAGATCCAGGTAGGTGGTGAGCTTCAGGCTCATGGCGATTGGCACTCGAATCTGCGGTCCGTAGCCGGGATCGGTGCCGGTGAAGCCGGCCTGACTGACGCCAACGATGGTCATGGGGTACCCGTTCACGATAATTTTTTGACCGACGACTCCGGGGTCGCCCGCAAAGCGTGTTTGCCAGTAACCGTAGCTGAGAACCGCGACGGGATGCGCGCCTTGGAACTTGTCATCTTCCGGGGTGAAGACGCGGCCGAGTGCGGCGCCGACGCCGAGAAACGGAAAATAGTTCCCGGACACAAATTCTCCGGACACGCGCTCGGTGCCTTTTCCGAAGCCGAGACTCATGGGGCTTTCGCGAAAACAGAACATTCCGCTGAAGACGGAATTGCGATCACGAAAGTCCTGATACATGGGATAGGAGATCCGATTCCAACCCATGTTGTTACCGTAATGCCGGCCCTCGGCGCTTAGCAGCACCAGTTGTTCGGGGTGCGGCACGGGGAGCATGCGCAGGAGCACTTGATCGGTGAGCGTGAAGATGGCCGTGTTGGCACCGATGCCGAGCGCGAGCGAGATGACGGCGACCGCAACGAAGACGGGCGACTTGGTAAACGATCGGCGGGCAAAGCGCACGTCCTGTAGGAGGTCGGTGAGGGTCATGTCTGCACGTGATACTGGGCGGGGCGGGAAAAGTTACTGGGATTTTTGGGAATACGCGCCGATGGGCGGGCGAGCTTACAGTGGGCGCTGGCAAAACTCGGCGCGGAGCCCCGCTGATCGCCAGTCCAGGAGGATGTGTTCTGTCGAGGCCGACGCCTTAGTCATCTTCGTGGTGTCCCAACCAGCGCATCTGGGGGCTCGGCCAGATACGTGCCGCTTGCGATCACGACGGCCGAACGGACGTTGGTTTCCGGGGAGCCGAAAAGACGCCGACCACCCATCGCCGGGCCTCAATCCCGGTTCTCCGATTCCTGAGCATCGAGGCGCCGCAGCGATGCGGCCCTGAATTCATTTAGGTCTTCGTCGGACCAGGAATCGGACCAGTCGATCCTTCGGTTCGGCGCTATTTCCGCTAGTCCTCTGCGAGCGCGGACAGATCTGTCGCGATTGCCGGAGGCAGGCAAAGGCTGTCCGGATTGCTCCCTCGATCAGTGCTATCCGAACTGGGACCGCTGCCAGCGTATTGTCGTTCCGCCGGGAGAGTCCTCTTTTCGTAAGTAGAGTACGCCGCGACAATCTCTACAGGTTCCGTAGCGTTAAACTGAGAGCGGATGCAGGAGGCCATTGTGGACGCACTGGCGGAGAAACTGGATGCTCGATTGCGCGAATGGAAGCCGGAGACGGCGGCACAGGCCAGGGAACGCATCATGGAAGTGATTGAGTTCGCCGATCGGGATGTGCTTGATCTCGCGCGCTCGCGTGCCGCCGAACAGGAAGTCCTCGACCTTCTCGATGATCTCTCAACCCGGTGAGATCTGGTTGGCAGACCTGGGACTCGCCGCGAAGACCCGTCCCGTCGTAATTGTCTCCCGCCAAGACTCCGACCCGCCGCGGTCGCTCGTGTTGTATGTGCCTCTCACCACTCAGCGGAGGGGCAGCCCGTACGAAGTGCCTCTGCCTCGGCTTCCGTTCCTTGACAGTGAATCAGTAGCCAATGTTCAAGGATTAGGATCTCTGCCAACCGTGCGCCTTGAACGGAGGATCGGCAGGCTTTCCTCAGAGGTGATGGAACATCTGAAGGACGCGCTGGCGTTTGCGTTGGATCTTGACAGGGCTTCCAAATAAATGCTCAGCCGACCCGGCGATCCACAGTGCGGTGTCCTGCCACTTGGTCGCATTGTCGGCATGTCGTACACGTGCGCTGTCAAGATTGCTCCCTGAATCATGCGATCCCAAAATGAACCCTCTACTGGCTCACGGTCGTTCCGCCTGAAGAGTCCAGTTATCGAAAATTGAGAGTTGGCTCGCAAGCGACGGGGCGGTTAGCGCTTATAATCGCCCGGTATTAGTCACAGCGTAACAGACAGACCACGTGGAAAATCCGTGGCACGGCGCCGCCTTCTGATTCGAGCGGCATTGGGGTCGCTGGCCCTAGGTCGCCATCGCAATCACCATCGGAGTGCGGCAACTCGTCCCGCCGTGCCGTCCGTCGAGAAAGCCACCATTGCCCCGGATGTCTTAGAGTGCGTCCCTATCCTGCGGCAAGTGCACACTGATTCGTGAACAAATTTGTTTTTCCGGCCGAAACTGACGGGCGCGTCGACAAAATTAACATGCGCGCGGGCCAGACCATTTCGCGGCCTGTGTTGAAGTTGCGTTTGAAGAGACCCGTGAATCGGAGATCGGGTCGGAGGGGCATTAACGGCATTCAATCCTGCCTCTAGAGAAGATCGTTTCCCGCGCGCTGCTTGCGTAATCCCCTGCTCCAGCCCGACTTATCGGAACCGTGTCACAATTGTCCCTTTCGCCCACAGCCACAGCAGCGAAGAGCGAAAACTCCGCCCGCGCGTCAATTTTAATCTGGACGGCAACCGTCTTTGGGGTCCAGCTTGTCGCCGACGTATTTCTTAAGATAGTTGTTAACGATACTGACGAGATCATCGTGGCTAAATCGAAAATCATCGACACCCGTTTGATGATGCAACGTCAAAGCAAAGCCGTAGCTTTCACCGTAACAAGACCATTGGCGAACGTCGTTCCACGGGATAACACCGTTGTGATAATGCCGGTCGGTCGAAGCCCACGCGTACCCAGCGGCACGGTGAAACTTGCTTCGAATGAACTCATTCCCATGGACCGTTGAGCCTTAAAGGTTTCCTTGGCTTGCCCCAAAGTCCCAGTGCCACCGACAGCCCTAGCAAGATTACTACGTTGCCACTTCGCATTTCGGCGCACCTCTACTGTTTCCAGATGACAGTAATTCCACCCCAAATATGGCCCCTTTGCGTAACTCCCCTCGTATTACGAATTGGGTAAGTTTCGGGACGGAACCCGAGGGCAATAGAATCAAGGCTTTCAACGTCCTGAAAGTCTGTCCCAAGAAAATGGAGAACGCGCACTATTCGGCCCACAGTATGGTGTTCGCAGCCGGTCCCAAAACCCTTCCCGAAAACTAGCGCGGTTTTTGCTCTTAACGTCGCTGCAAACCACCTGGCCGGTTTGTCGCCGTGGAGTACACGCACGCTGTTTGGATTGCTACTTGAAAAATTGGGTTCTCAGGCGAAGGGACGACAAATTGGAGCGGTGCGAGCCTGGAATGTAAATCCGGGTTTGTGTTATCGCTGATCGCGCGGTCCTTCGAAAATTGCGAGATCGGCTAACCGCTGGAGATGCGATTCGAGACTCGAAGCTGAATCTTGCCGCTGGATTGGTGCCACTGAATTCGAGTGGCTTGACCTTTCCGCAATGGGATTTCGCTGGTGGGACGATTCGTCCCAGAATCGGACACTTACCTACGAAGGCTCACAATCGAATCAATCACTTCGCGCTGGCCATTGCGATGCAAGAGTAGCCATCGCAATGGACATACCCCGCGGGAAAGGCGCTGCGCGACGCCGCATGATGATTCGGGCCGCACTCGGCACACTGGCACTTGTGGTGGTCGTTGGCATCACGATCGGCGTGAAGCAGTTGCGGCCGGCGGTGCCCTCCGTAGAGAAAGCCACCGTGGTTCCGGACACGGTGAAGCGCGGGCCAATCCTGCGGCAGGTGCGAGGAGTGGGAACGCTGATTCCCGAGCAGGTTTTATTCATTCCGGCACAAACCGACGGGCGCATCGTCAGAATCAACATGCGTCCGGGCCAGATTGTCGAGCCGAACACCATCATTCTCGAGTTGAGCAACCCGGAACTGATCCTCGATGCCGTGACCGCCGAGTACGATTTGAAAGTCGCGGAAGCGGCGCTGATCGATCTGCGCGTCACGCTGCAAAGCCAGGGATTCGATAAACAATCCGCGGCGGCGAAAGTTCGCGGGGATTTCACTGAAGCGCGCCTGAAGGCGGAGCGCGACGCGCAGTTATTTAAGGAAGGGCTGGTTTCATCGCTGGATGCCAAAATCTCGGCGTCGAAGGCAAAGGAACTGGGCACGCAGAACGGCTTGGAAGAGCAGCGGCTGCAGATCATCGACGAATCGGTGAAGGCGCAGATGGAATCGCAGCGCGTAAAGATCGCGCAATTGCGCGCATTGCATCAGTTGAAGCAGGAGCAGGTGGAGCAGCTCAGGATTCGTGCTGGGGCACGAGGAGTGTTGCTGCAGTTGGGCGCGGACGCGCTGGTTGCGGGTCAAGCGGCGGGGAAGCTGGAAGTTGGTCAGCGAGTTGCGGCTGGCACGGTGCTCGCGAAAATCGCGCAGCCCGAGAAGCTGAAAGCGGAGCTAAAAGTCACCGAGACCGAAGCGAAGGACATCGCGGTGGGCCAGCCGGCTTCCATCGATACGCGCAACGGCATTATTGCGGGACGCGTAACGCGGATCGACCCGGCAGCCGTGAATGGCAGCGTGCTGGTGGACGTGGCGCTGTTAGGCGCGCTGCCCCAGGGCGCTCGTCCGGATTTGAGCGTTGACGGGGTGATCGAATTGGAGCGTCTGACGGACGTGATCTACATGGGTCGGCCGACGTCGGGACAGCCGAATACGACGATTTCGCTTTTCAAGATTGACGCCGATGGGAACGGGGCCGCGCGCGTTCGCGTGAGGCTGGGCCGCGCGTCGGTGAGCGTGGTGGAAGTGCTGGATGGGTTGCGGCCGGGAGATCAGGTAATTCTGTCGGATATCACGGGCATGGATTCGCAGAATCGAATCCGTTTGAATTAAGCCGGTAACTTTAGCGGAGACGCGAAGTACTGAAGGGGATGAAGAGACACATGTCGGAAGCAATGATCCAGCTGGATGGGGTAAAGAAAGTATTCATCACGGACGAAGTGGAGACGCATGCCCTTTCGGGGATCGAGCTCAACGTCCGCAAGGGCGAGTACGTGTCTATCTCCGGCCCGTCGGGCTGCGGGAAGTCCACGCTGCTAGCTATTCTGGGGCTGCTCGATACGCCGAGTGACGGCAGTTACACGCTGAATGGCAAGGCGGCGAGCGGGCTGAAGATTTCCGAACGCGCGCGCATTCGCAATCGCGAGATCGGCTTCATCTTTCAAGCCTTCAATCTCATCGGGGATTTGAACGTCTATGAAAATGTGGAATTGCCGCTGACCTATCGCGGCATGGGCAGCGCGGATCGCAAGAAAGCGGTGATGGAGTCGCTCGAAAAGGTGGGCATGTCACATCGCGTGAAGCACTATCCGTCGCAACTCTCCGGGGGCCAGCAGCAGCGCGTGGCCGTGGCGCGAGCGCTGGCCGGAAATCCATCGGTGCTGCTGGCGGATGAGCCGACGGGAAATCTCGATTCGCAAAATGGCGAGGCAGTGATGGATCTGCTGCGCGATTTGCATCGCAATGGCGCGACCATCTGCATGGTGACGCACGATCCGCGCTATGCCAAGTTCGCAGACCGCACAATTCACATGTTCGACGGACGGATTGTCGAAGAGAGCATCGAAGCGGTGGTGTAAGAAACTAAACAAAAATAATGCTCAACGATTTTCGTTACGCCTTTCGTGTCTTACAGAAGAACTCGAGTTTCACCATGATCGCGGTGCTATCGCTGGCGCTGGGGATCGGGGCGAACACGGCGATCTTTTCGCTGATCAACGCGATGCTGCTGCGCGATCTTCCGGTTTACGAACCTAAAGATCTGGTGCTGCTTGGAGCGGGCAAGATGCAGGGCCTGACCGATGGTTTAATGGACCAGGCGCCGCAGCTTTTCTCCGTTCCGTTCTATCGCGAAGCGCAACGCAGTAACGTCTTCGCGGAACTCGCGGCGGTTGAGAGCATGCCGCAGCGCGTCTACGGCCGCTTCAATTCCGGTTCACCCGAGCCGGTGAAGTCGGTGGTGGTTAGCGGAAATTATTTCACAACCTTAGGTGTGCCCGCGTACCTGGGCAGAACTTTTACGCGGGCCGACGACGTCACGCCGGGCGCGCATCCAGTGCTGGTGCTCAGCCACTCTTACTGGAAGCGGCGATGCAATGGGGATCCGTCCGTCATTGGGCGCAAACTCAGGGCCGGCGATACAGTCTATTCGGTGACTGGCGTGGCTGCGCCGAACTTCTTCGGAACTTCAGTGGGCGAATCTCCAGATGCGTGGTTTCCGATGGCGATGTTGCACCAGGTAACTCCGTGGCTGGACATCCTGAACGACAAGATGGCTCAATCGGCTTACCTCATCGGGCGTTTGAAACCGGGTGTTACCGCTCATGCAGCCGCGGTGCGCATCGATGCCATCTTTCATCCGTGGATGCTTGCCGCGGCACCCGCCGACACGCGCCCGGAAGAAAAGCGCTCATTTGAAAATGTTCATATCGAACTAAGTTCCATGGCGCGCGGGATGTCGGGATTGCGCGACCAGTTTGCTAGTTCCCTGAAGATTTTGATGGGCGTCGTGGTGATAGTGCTCTTGATCGCGTGCGCCAACATCGCCAATCTGCTTCTGGCGCGCGCGGCGGCACGGCAGCGCGAGATCGCCGTGCGGTTGGCTATCGGTTCCGGACGGTGGCGTCTGATTCGCCAACTGCTCGCGGAAAGTGTTTTGCTGGCACTCATGGGCGGGGCCGCCGGAGTCTTTGCGGCGTGGTGGGGCGGGCAAGCGCTGCTGAAGATGTTGGCGCGCGGGCCGGATGAAATCCCTCTGGCAATTGCGCCCGATTTGCGCACACTGGGCTTCACGCTCGCGGTCGCACTCGGAACTGGCATTCTGTTTGGGCTGGCCCCGGCGTTGCGCGCAACGAATGTCGATTTAAATCCGGCGCTGAAGGAAGGCAAAGGCGCGTCGGGGGCGCGAAGGGGAAGACTGGGCAAAGCGCTTGTCATCGGCCAAGTCGCTCTCTCGCTGCTGTTGCTGATCGGCGCGGGCTTGTTCCTGCGCACGCTGCGCAACCTCGCCGTGATCGATACCGGATTCAATCGCGACAGCGTGCTGCTGTTCCATCTGGACACCGACTACTCGGGATACACGGATGGCGATGCGCGGCTTCCCGGTGTCTACCAGCGCATCGAAAAGCGCGTTGCGGCGATACCTGGAGTGAAATCCGCGAGCTTCTCTCAGATGAATTTCGGCCCGTCGGAGTGGTCTTCCAGCGTCGAACCGCTGGGCGAAACCGGCGGAGCGCATCGCATCGAGATGAGCAATGGGAACGTGATCGACCCGTCATTTTTCGATGTCATGGGAATCAATCTGGTGATGGGCCGCGTTTTCAACGACAGCGATTCGGCCAGCGCGACGAAAGTAGCGGTGCTCAACGAGACTGCGGCGAAGGCCCTGTTCCCCGGGGTGTCACCGCTAGGCCGCCAGTTCTTGCAGAACTCGAAGCCGATTGAGGTTGTCGGCGTGGTGAAGAACGCGAAGTACGTGACGGTTCGCGAAAAGCCTCGCCGGATGATCTACTTTCCGGCGGCACAACGCATTGGATATTACGGTGAATTTGCGGTTAGAATCGCCGGTGATGGCGTTCGTGTGACGCCTCAAATTAGAGCCGCTATTGCAGAAGCGGAACCCAATTTCCCGGTGGTCACCATCAACACCATGCGGCAGGAAATCGACCGAACGTTGTCGCGGGAACGCCTGGTGGCGCGGCTCTCGGCGTTCTTCGGACTGCTGGCACTGATCCTGGCATGCATCGGGCTGTATGGAATCCTTTCATACGGCGTGGCTCGGCGGACGGGAGAAATCGGCATCCGGATGGCGCTGGGTGCAAGTTCGCGCGCGGTGCTGAACATGGTGTTCGGCGAGACCGCTTGGCTGCTGGCGATTGGGCTCGCGATCGGGATTCCGTGCGCGCTGGCTTTGAGCCGAATTGTGCAGAGCTTACTTTATGATTTGAAGGCCAACGATGCGTTCACGATCGGCGTCGCGGCACTGGTCATGGCAGGGTTTGGCGCGCTCGCTGCATGGTTTCCGGCGCGGCGGGCGGCACGCGTGGATCCCATTACCGCTCTTCGCTACGAATAGAAAACACGAGTAGAACATGGGACGCGATTTCATCTACGCGCTGCGGGGATTGCGCCGCAACATCGGCTTCACGCTCGCGGCGGCCATCACTCTGGCGCTCGGCATCGGCCTGAACACGGCGATTTTCAGCGTGATGTATGGCGTCTTGCTCGCGCCGCTTCCGTTCCATGATGCCGCTCGCATTGTTTCGGTCGGCACTCACTTCAAAGATAAGGCGCGCACCATCCCGCGCCTGACCGGCGGCGACCTCACCGATATCATTCATGACAATCGCGTGTTCGAAGCCATCAGTGTTTACACCGGCGGCGAGATCGGAGTGCAGCTTGGAGATCGCGCCACATTCACAGGGACATGGTTCGTGCGCCCGGAATTCTTTGGTGTCTTTGGAATTCAACCAGTGGCCGGACGGCTTTTCGGCGCCTCCGACAAAGCTCTGCTGGCAGAAGTAAGCGAGGGCTTCGCCAAGCGGAATTTCGGGAGTGCCTCGGCGGCGGTCAACAAAGCGATCACCATTGAAAATCGGCTCTACCAAATCTCCGGGGTGCTGCCCGCCGGATTCGCATACCCGCGCAATGCCGAAGTCTGGGTCGCTTCGCCAGTGCAGCTCGAGAACCTGAACCGTTCCGCGTACAACTACGCCGCCGTGGCCAAATTGAAGCCGGGGATTTCGAGGGACGGCGCGCAGGCCGAGATGGAGACTGTTGGCGCGCGTCTCGCCTCTGCATTTCCCGCTGACAACAAAGCGAAGACTTTCGCCGTCACCGGATTGCGTGAACAGATTACCGGCTCAATTCGTCTGACGCTCTTTTTCCTGCTTGGCGCGGTCACGCTGGTTTTATTAATCGCATGCGCAAACGTCGCGAACTTGATGCTGGCCCGCGCCGCTCCGCGAGCACGAGAGTTTGCGGTTCGCGCCGCTCTGGGGGCCGCGCGCTCGCGCCTCGTCCGGCAGTTAGCTATCGAAGGTCTGACGCTCGGTTTGCTCGGCGGCGCGTTAGGCATCGTGCTGGCGCAAGCGGGAATCGATCTTCTGATTCGTTTCGCTCCCGCAAATTTGCCCCGCGCGAATGAAGTTCACCTCAGCGTGCCAGTGCTTCTGTTTGCCATTGCGATCTCGCTCTTTTCCAGCTTGCTTTTCAGTCTCGTGCCCGCATGGAATGCCGCTCGCGCGGATGTCAACGAAGCTTTGAAGCAAGGCGGCGTGCGCGGCGTGGTTGGGGGACAATCGGGCTGGCTGCGCAGCGCCGTGGTGGTCACTGAGATTTCGCTTTCCATCATACTTGCTATCGGCGCGGGCCTGCTATTTCGCAGCTTCTGGGCGCTGACGCAAGCGCCGCTGGGTTATCGGACGGACCACATTCTGGTGATGTACGCGCACGAACCGGCAAACGGCCTCGATCAGTCTCTCCGCGCGATCAAGACGGTGAGCGATCTGTATCCCAAACTGGCCGCTATCCCCGGCGTGGTTTCCGTAAGCGCGGCCATGGGCCTGCCCACCGGGACGTATGGCTCGAACGGTATGTACGCGGTGCGCGGGAAGAACACTTTCGCGCCTGGCCAGGATCTGCCGCAGGCCGGCTTCCGCCTCGCCAACCCGAATTACTTCGGCACCATGGGAATTCAGGTGATGCGTGGCCGTGATTTCGCCGACACGGATGTCTACGACAAGCCATTCGTGGCCGTGATCAGCGAATCGCTCGCGCGCCAGAGTTTTGCCGGCGAAGACCCCGTCGGGAAGCAGTTGCAGTGTGGCCTCGATTCCTTGAACTACATGACCATCGTCGGCGTGGTCGGTGACGTCCGTCAGGATTCCCCGGCATCCACGCCCGCGCCCGAGCTATATATGCCGCTAGCGCAGCATCCGTTTTACGCCAACGAAGTCCAAGTGGTGATGCGAACTTCCGTGGAGCCTTCGGCCCTGATGGATCCGGTGCGCCGAACTGTGGCCGAGAATAATCCAACCATGGCGACGAAATTTACCACGATGGATGCGATGGTTTCGAACTCCATCGCAACGCCGCGATTCCGCACTTATCTCGCGGGCATTTTCGCGGGACTGGCGATGCTGATGGCGATGTCGGGGATTTACGGTCTGATGAGCTACATGGCGGCACAGCGGACATCCGAATTCGGGCTGCGCATGGCTCTGGGCGCTCAACGGGGCGATGTGATGCGTCTGATTCTGCGGCAGACGGCGGGCGTGACGGCAATCGGAATCGCGGTGGGCTTGGCGGCTTCGCTGCTGAGCACGAGAGTGCTTTCGAGCATCCTATTTGGGGTTCAAGCGCTCGATGCGACTACTTACATTGCGGTGCTGGTGACGATTCTGGTGGTTGCGCTAGCCGCTGCGGCGTTTCCCGCGTGGCGAGCAACTCGCGTCGACCCGGTGAAAGCATTGCGTCAGGAATAGTCCGATACGAATGATTCCACTGATTCAGTTGCACAACCTAGAAAAGTCGTTTCCGGCGGGGCCGTCGCGCACCTATGTTCTCCGCCGCATCGAACTTGAAGTCCGCGAGGGCGAATTCCTGACAATCATGGGGCCTTCGGGCTCGGGGAAGTCAACGCTGTTGAGCATCATCGCCATGCTCGATCATTCCTGGACCGGAGAATATTTTTTTCACGGCAACCCCGTGCACCAGATGAATTCCCGGCAGCGCGCCGAAATGAATAAGCGAAACATGGGGTTCGTATTTCAGAGCTATCACTTAATTGACGACCTGACGGTGGCCGAGAATCTGGATATGCCGCTCTCGTATCGCGACGTGAAGAAATCGGAGCGTATGGCATTGGTTGCGGACACGCTCGATCGCTTTCACATGGTCGGGAAGAAGGACCTGTTTCCCAGCCAGCTTTCCGGGGGCCAACAGCAACTGGTGGGCATCGCGCGAGCCGTGATCGCCAGCCCCAAACTGATTCTGGCGGACGAGCCGACCGGCAATCTGCATTCGGTGCAGGGCAAGGAAATCATGGAGCTTTTCAAGAAGCTCAACGATGAGGGCACGACGATCATTCAAGTCACGCACTCGGAACAGAATGCCGGCTACGGCCACCGGACCATTGAACTAGCAGACGGCTGGATCGTGAAATAGTAAGGACTGTGGCCGCTCCCAGAATCCTGATCGCCGACGATCAGCCCGACGTCCTTGAAGCGCTGCGGCTGTTGTTGAAGGCCGAAGGTTACCAGACGGAGCTGGCTGCGTCGCCAGAAGCAGCGACCGCGGCGGTGGAACGCACCGAGTTCGATGTTGCGCTGATCGACCTGAATTACGCGCGTGACACTACGTCCGGCAAAGAAGGCCTAGATTTGCTGGCGCGGCTGCAAGCGATTGATTCGTGCGTGCGCGTGGTGGTGATGACGGCGTGGGGGACGGTGGACGTGGCGGTGGAAGCCATGCGATCGGGTGCGCGCGATTTCATCCAAAAGCCTTGGGACAATGCGCGGCTTGCGGCGGTGGTGCGCAACCAGGTGGAACTGGCGAATGCATTGCGCCAAGGCCGGCGTCTGGAAGCTGAGAACCGCATGCTGCGCGCGGGGGATCTGCCGGTCCTCATCGCTCAGAGCGCCGCGATGAAGCCGGTGCTGCGGCTGATGGAGGACGTGGGCCCGTCCGACGCGAACGTGCTAATTAGCGGCGAACCCGGCACTGGCAAAGAAATTGTCGCGCAAACGCTGCATGCGCTTTCGCATCGCGCGTCGAAGAGGCTGGTGGCGGTGAATGCCGGGGGCCTTTCCGAAACGCTTTTTGAAAGCGAGTTGTTCGGGCATGTGCGGGGGGCGTTTACGGACGCGAAGGCCGACCGCGTGGGGCGCTTCGAACTGGCCGACTGCGGAACGCTTTTTCTGGACGAAATCGCGAATATTTCCGCGACACAGCAGAGCCGGTTGCTGCGCGTGCTCCAAACCGGGGAACTGGAAAAGGTGGGGTCGTCGCGCACCATCAAGGTGGATGTGCGGATACTTTCAGCGACCAATGCGGACCTGGGCCAGGAGGTGGAATCGGGCCGCTTTCGCGCCGATCTACTCTTCAGGCTGAACGCCATCGAGATTCAGCTTCCGCCGCTGCGCGACCGTCGCGAAGATATTCCTTTGCTGGCGGCCCACTTCCTCACACAGTACGCGCAGCGCTATCGTAAGACTGTTTTGAATTTCGACGCGGCCGCGCTGCAGTATCTTATGGAGCATAACTGGCCGGGCAATGTGCGCGAGTTGCAGCACGCCATCGAGAGAGCCGTCCTGGTGACGCGCGGGGAGTTGGTTCAGGTTGCGGACCTGGGCCTTCGAGGGAAATCCGCGGGTCAAACGCGCATCGAAGATTTGAGTTTGGAACAAGTGGAAAGCCTGCTGATCCGCAAGGCTCTGGCTCGACACGGCGACAACGTGAGCCTGGCGGCGAAGGCACTGGGATTAAGCCGCAGCGCTTTGTACCGGCGATTGCAGCGCAACGTATGAAAACGCGGCGCATCCACTTCGAGCGCCGCATCAAGCTGCTGGCGTTTGGCGCGGGACTTCCCGGTTCATCGGTCGCAATCATTCTTTTGTGGACGGGCGATTTCAGCCCGAAGACACAGTGGACTCTCACCGCATTCATTCTGCTTTTGTGGCTCGGCTTCGGGGCTTCACTGCACGAGAACGTGGTGTTTCCGCTGCGCACTTTCTCCAACCTCCTGGCGGCACTACGTGAGGGTGATTTTTCGCTTCGCGCCCGCACCGACGATCCCGACGATGCACTCGGCGAAGTAGCGATGCAAATCAATGCCATGGCAAAGACGCTGCGCGAACAGCGCCTGAGCGCGCTCGAAGCCACGGCTTTGCTGCGAAAGGTGATGGCAGAGATTGACGTCGCCGTGTTTGCGTTCGACAGCGAAGAACGCTTGCGATTGATCAATCGGGCTGGCGAACGCCTGCTGGCACGGACCTCCGAACGCATTCTGCACCGTTCCGCTCATGAAATCGGTTTATCGGAATATCTTTCGGACGACGCTCCCGCCGTGGTGCGTGCTGCGTTCCCGGGCGGCGCCGGAATCTGGGGAACGAAGCGGACGGAATTTCGGGAGGGCGGCCTTTCGCATACCCTGCTGGTGATCTCGAATCTTACCAGCCCGCTGCGCGAAGAAGAACTGGTGGCGTGGCAGAGACTGGTGCGCGTGCTGGGCCACGAGATTAATAATTCATTGACGCCGGTGAAGTCGATATCGCAAAGCCTGGCGGATCTGCTGGCGCGCGATCCGCTACCGGAGGATTGGCGGGAGGATGCGCGCAGCGGGTTGAGCGCGATCGCAAGCCGCAGTGAAGCGCTGAGCCGTTTTACGCGATCGTACGCAAGATTGGCGCGGCTTCCGCGGCCGGAACGCGCGCCGGTGAAGGTTGCGGATCTGGTGATGCATGTGGCGCAACTGGAGACGAGGATGGCGGTGATCGTGCGCGCCGGCCCCGACGTGACGATACGCGCGGACCGCGATCAGCTCGAACAACTATTGATCAATGTAGTCCGCAACGCCGTAGATGCGTCGATGGAGCGCAACTCGGCGTCGGGCGAAGTGACGGTGACGTGGTCGCTGGCGGCGAACGCGCTGGAGCTGCTGGTGCAAGACGATGGGCCTGGGATGGCGAATTTGAGCAATGTCTTCGTCCCGTTCTTCACGACGAAGCCGCAAGGGTCCGGGATTGGGCTGGTGCTGAGCCGGCAGATTGCCGAGGCGCATGGGGGCGATTTGACGCTGAGCAATCGGGAGGATGGGGGCGGGTGCGTGGCGAGATTGTGGCTGCCGCTATAGCGCCGAACGGAAGAGTATGGTTTGTCCGACCGCAAGTCGACCGACGCGAGTGACCGCGCCGTAGATTCCCGCGTTGTTCTGGTTCGCGCGAACAACCGCTTTCAGCACTTCCGGCGCTGGGATTGCCGAGTCGGGATCAAGGTTCACCATCGAGCAGCGAATGTCGCGCATCGTTACGGTGATGGCGGGGGCATCGTCCCCGTCGCCGAATGAGAGCACACCGCCCAACCACTCGTCTTCCTGGAAGGGAACCGGTCGCAGTAAACGAACGACAATATTCGGGCGAAATCGTCGCACGTCCGGGCACCCCCCGGCGAGCCGTCCGATCTCGCGCACTGTATCGGAGGCGATCACGGAGATGCTCGCTTCATCGAAGATGCCATGCCTTAACTGCATCATCTGCACCGGAGCCCCGTAACGACGTCCGATCTCCGTGGCCAAGTCCTCCCCGAAGACAGGCATTTCTTCACCATCCGGCGTGCGAATCTGCGTAGGAAGGTCGCCCTGAGCACCGTCTTCACGGCGCTGCGGCGTAAACAGGAGCAGGTCGGGAAGCTTGCTTGCGCTTAGCCACGGGAACCCGCTGCGGTCATCAATCCGCCGGAATGCGAGGCGTCTGTCACCCTCGAGGCCGTGCCAGCCCAGCTTGGCGGCATCGAGCGGTTCGCCGCGCATGGACTTCACGGGATACCGGAAGATCGCCTCCACATGTCCGATTTCCATGAGCATGCTTGATTCTAGTCCGCCCAACGTCAGGGTTGGCCGGGCGCGGCAATGGGGCGTTGTTTACCCCACTCAAAAGTAACTGACGGATGGCAGTTTTCAGATTTTAGAGTCAAAGTGGTACGGCCGTGACTCATCCCTTTGACATAAGGCAACATGACGGAGAAATAATTCCCGCTGGCGTCGGCGACCACTGGGCCTTCATGCTTTTCACCCCCGCTGCGGCTTTCCAGTTGGAGCTTCGCGTTTGCCGGAAATCCGGATGCTTCGATCGCGATCGCCACCGCATCAAGCAGCAGCAACACCGACTGGACATGACATCCGTTGTCGATGCTTTCGTTTGGAATCGGCACGATCTTAACTGCGGCCTTCACATTCGGATCCTCCATGGAAACCAGTGCGATGCGTGTCGGCTCTCCCATGACGGGCTGAAGCGCAAGTGCAATCGGATCGTTTGGCAGATCGGAACGCCCGCATGTTCCCTCGATACCAGCGCACACCGCTAGGCCCGAATCATCCAAGGTGACACCGCTAAGAGACTGCCCCGGTTCAGCTTGGGTGATTGGCCAGCTCAACAACACGTACTTTGCCTGCCTCGGCAATCCCTGTGCGTAATGTGATACCGAATAAGAGGCCCGGAACGAGGTGACTCTTTGAGAAATAACGAAGCATGCGGGGTGCTGGTGGGCGGTCCCCAAGCCTGGTGCATCTTAGCGAGTTTCGTAGCGAGTTGCGAGATCCGGGCTTCCTCAGTCAGGGGAGCGCTTTGACCAAAACCCAAAGTCGAAAGGAAGAAAACGAAGCCGCAGACTTTCTGGGTGGATGACAGTTTAGTTAAGAACATAGCTGCTAAGTCTAACGTACGGCGATTAACGCCGGTCGGAGAGCCGAGGTTTTAACCTGGGGACTTTCCAGCCTTTCCGGCCTCGCGCCACGACTCCCTTCAACCCTACTAGATCATCTGGCGGGTTGTCGTCATGTCGTATATGTCTCTCCGCTGTAGCTCCTGGAACACGCGCTAACCGGACTTCGGCTGGCGCTGGTCGGTTTGGCCATGATAACCAGGCTCTGCTTCAGGGTTGTCGACCGTAAACGGCCTGCCTCACTCGACTTGATGACCGAGCGCCGTGGCGTTGTTCCGAACGCGGAGGTCCCGGGTGACTATCGTCACGAGCGCAGGCATTGCGCTCAAGGCTGCCGCTGTCGCCAGATGAATCGCGTCCAGAGTGCGGATGGGTTCCACCGGGAAGGGGCGTCCAGCGTGCGCGAAGAAGGGCGCGGCTGGTTTCGGCAACCGTGAGAGCAGCAATGCGGCAACTAAGGCGCTGGATTCAATGTAGCGACTCCCAGGCACACCCTTCGTTGCGGACGGGGTGCGGCTTAACAGCCGGGTGCCGCGGTGCGGAACCGTCTTAGCCTTCCTCACGGTCGCTGTCAATCAGGGAAGTTGCCGTACCGGGCACGAGCCGAATCCCACGACAGTTTTCCAGTGGGTCGCCGTTCTCGGATGGTGGGGTGATCACGCAAGAAGCTACCGGACGGTCGAACTTGCTGTTATGGGTCCCACGGACCCCGCCCGGGGGAACAAGCTCTGCCACCGCTCGACCATGGGCCGTCACCACAACACGCTCAACCGCCTCGATTCGCCGGAAGTACCGGCTGAGGTTATCCCTTAGCTCGCGGATGCCAGCCTCGATGGGTACATTATGGCCATAAGTGGCCACCGCTGACCAGTAGTGCAGGGCGCTAGTTGAGTACGGGTTCCGATTACCCGCGATATGTCGGGTAGCGAAGAAACCTAATCGTTGGAAACGCGATGCAGGTCTCTTGGCCTGGCTCCACTCGTTGTGATGGCGGGAATCATGAAGGTCGCAAGGCAAGGTCGTGGCAGCCGCATTGCTATTGTCCTCATCGCAGTATGAGAGGTCCAAATGGAATCATTACGAAGTGTGCGGTCCGGTGGATCGAATCGACTCACCCGCGAGTCGGGTCTGTACGGCCGAGCGTTCTTGCTTGCCTTCACGGTGTGTTTCCATGCATTGGATCTCTCTGCCCAATCGGCGGTCGGAAGTATTACGAGGCACGCGATCCCCTTCTCGGGTTCCTTGATAATAGACTCTGCGGGAAACGTGTATAGCGCGGGGAATGTCACGGGCACGAGCCAGCCGGTGACGCCCGGCGCTGCGCAGATCCAAGCGGGCGGCGGCACTTGTGCCGGCTTTATGGTTCCCCAACCCTGCTCAGACGCTTACGTGGGCAAGGCCGACAGCAATGGAAACCTGGTGTTCGGTACTCGGCTGGGTGGCCCGAACTTTGAATACGCCACAGCTCTAGCAGTGGACGCCGGAGGCAATGTCTTCGTGGTAGGAGACACTAAAGGCTTGTTTCCCACGACCGCGCAAGCGGCCATCGGTACCAGCACGACGAGCCGGGTGTTCGCGGCGAAACTCAGCGCCGACGGGAGCCGCTTTGTCTATTCCACCTACTTGCCCGATACGGCATCGGACGCGTCGGCAGTTGCGGTCAACAGCCAGGGCAACGCCTACGTGGCAGGCACGACGACCACCGGCCATGCCTTCATTACAAAGCTCAATCCCGACGGCTCAGCCTTCCTTTATAACGTTACTTTGCCCGTAAGCCATGTCGAGGGAGCCACCGCGATGGTAGTGGACGCCGCGGGCAACGCCGTAGTCACTGGCGTGGTGCAGGCACTGCCCAGCGGCCCTCAAAATGTATTCATCACCAAACTCGACGCCAGCGGTAACGTAGTATTTTCCACCCATCTGGGCGGAAGCGCCGCAGACACGCCACGCGCGGTTCAGCTCGATTCATCTGAGAACATATATGTCGCCGGCCAGACCACGTCTTTGGACTTCCCGACGACGCCGGGGAGCTTTCAGCCAGCTCCCATCGTGCCCATGTGGAACAACACATCGCCGGGCGGATTCATCGTCAAACTCAGCGCGGACGGCAGCGCCGTGCTTTATTCGAGTTACGTCAAGAGTCTGGAGATACAGGGGCAAGGCGTCACGGGTCTGGCGGTCACGGCATCGGGCGAAGCCTACGTGGGCGGCAGCACGGGTGCCGGCTTTGCGGTAACCGAATCCGCGCCTCAGATTTGTTTTGGCGGAGGCATCGATGGCTTCGTGGCGCATCTCGATCCGCGAGGCACCCTGCTGGAAGCGACGTATGTTGGCGGCCCGCAAGCCGAGGCGGCACAGACCCTGGCGCTGGCCAATGATGGATCGGTCATGCTGGTCGCGATTTCCTCCGGCTTCCCCACTTTCTCGCGGATTCGGTTCGGCGGTCCAGGATGGAGCGCGCCTGCTTGTTTGTCGCCGGATGCACTCAACGCAGCGACGCTCAACTCGGAGGGAACCGGAATTGCACCGGGAGAGTTCATTACTCTAACTGGATTCGGAATCGGACCGAAGAATGGAATTGCCTACCAACCTGACGCCCAAGGCCTAGCTCCGCGACAACTGGCTGGCGTTCAGGTGTTCTTCGACGGCGTGGCCGCGCCGATACTGTATGCGCAGTCGCGCCAGATCAATGTTTTGGCGCCGTTCGAGCTAAACGGGAAAAGCTCGACGAACATCCAGGTGCAGTACAACGGCACACTTCTGGGTCCGATGGCGGTGCCGTTGACGTTTGCAGTGCCAGGGATCTTTCGCCTTCAGTCGGGTGTCTCGGCGCAAGCGGCGGCGTTCAACCAGGACGGCACACTCAACGGACTTTCGAATCCGGCGAGAACAGGTTCTGTGGTGACGGTATGGGGCACGGGTTTTGGCACCACCGATCCTCCGTGCACCACTGGTGGGCTAAACGTGCCGATGGCCGCAAACCTCGCCGGGGGTATGAGTGTCTTGCTTGCCGACATAGTTGTCCCGGGTGTCGCGGGCAGGAGTAACCCTGCCTATTATGCCGGTAGCGCGCCGGCCTTGTTGTGTGGAGTGGAACAGATCAACGTGCTCGTGCCAAGCTACGCCCACGGAAATTTTCTCTTTTTTCCGGAATCCGTGATAGCAATCATCGACGGCCACGAGCTCGCGGGACCCACGATCGGAGTTACGATCGCCGTAAAATAATTCGGGCGGTTTGACGGCTCTTGGGCATTTGATTTTCACCTTAACTTTTCGTCGGAGCGTCGGCCCTTGGGTTACTGGCCAGCTTAGAACGGACTTTGGCTGCCTTCGCAAGCCTCCGCCGTTCCCAGCAGTTTGCGGCCATATGCGAAAGAGCGTACGCTCACGAGTATGATCAGCATAAATGCCAACGAAGCTCGTGAGAAGCTCTGCCGATTGCTCGATGAAACGTCCAACGATTATAATCCGGTGCTCATCACGGGCCCACGGGCGAATGCCGTCCTCGTCGGAGAAGAAGACTGGAAGGGAATACAGGAAACGCTGCACCTTCTTTCAGTCCCTGGCATGCGGGAATCAATCATTGAAGGCCTTGCCACACCTGTGGATAAATGTAAGAAAGACCCAGGCTGGTGAATCTCGCCGGATTCTTCACGCCGCTTGGTCTACAAGTAGCCTGCTTCACTTGTGATCTCACTCGTGCCGGAGTGCCGAGATCGGGTCGATGAGCGCGGCGCGGCGGGCTGGAATCCATGAGGCAAGGATGGCCACGGCCGTAAGGAGAATTGCCACGGCGACGAATGTGATTGCATCGGCGGCGCCTACTCCATAAAGGAGGCTCCGCAGCGCGCGCGAGTGAAACCTAGTGCGCAGGCGATTCCGATCCCGACACCGGCCAGCGTGATGCCGAAGCCTTGCCCAACCACCATGCGGGCGATGTCGCGGGGCAGCGCACCGAGCGCGATTCGCGTGCCAATCTCACGCGTTCGCTGCGCCACCGAATGGGCTATGACCCCATATAGCCCCACAATCGTCAACGTCAGGGCGAGAGCGGCAAACAGCCCGAGCAGCATCGCCAAATAGCGGGGCTGCGAAAGCGCGCCATCCAGGTAATGGGTCATCGGGTACGGATCGAACGCGACCAACTCGGCATCCAGCGCACGCAAGTCCGCCTGCAGGATTGGCGCGACCACAGAGGCATTCGCGGTCTTCGCTTTTACGACAATGTTCAGGAACGACATGGGAGATTGATCTTCCGACAAATACAACTCGGGCGTGAATGCGGCGCTCAAGCGGTCATGCTTCACATCGCCAACCACGCCGACGATCTCGCGTTCTTTGCCCATCTTGATCCGCTGGCCCACTGCATTCTGCCCTGGGAAGAAACGTTTCGCCAGTGTCTCGTTAACCACTGCCACTAAACCCGAGGCCTGCGTGTCGCGGTCGGTAAACGCCCGGCCCGCCAGCACCGGGATTCCCATCGTCTGGAAGTAATCACGGGTCACAATTCGCCGGTCCGCGTGCGGCCGCTCTTCGGGAGGAAGCGGGTGGGTGACCAGATCGAAGCTGGTGCCCCAATCGTTCCCGCTGAGGGGCAATGGCATCGCGCCGCCGGCAGCCGCCACTTCCGGGTGCGACTCCAACCTCGCGAACAACTCACGAAAGAACGCCGCTTGCCGTTCTTCGGAATACTGCGCATCGGGCAGCGATACGTGCGCGGTCCAAACGCCCCCCGGTTCAAAACCAGGCTTCACGCTTTGCAGTTTCCAGAGGCTCTCGATTAATAGTCCCGAACCAATGAGCAGCACCAGCGCGAGCGCTACTTCCAAGGTCACGAATACGCGGCGCAAGCGGTTGTGCCGCGCGGACGTCGCGCTGCGCGCGCCATCCTTGAGCGATTCACCGGCGTCGCCACGGGCCAACTGCAAGGCGGGCGCAAGCCCTGAAACTATGCCGGCGAGCATGCCCATCGCGGTGGTGAACGCGAGCACCACGCCGTCGATTCGGATGTCTTCGGACCGCGGCAACCCAGCCGGAGCAAGCCGCACCAGGGCTTCCACGCTCCACCAAGCGAGCAGTAAACCTAGCGCCGCACCCACGCTCGAAAGCAAGAGACTCTCGGCTAGCAACTGCCGGATCACGCGCATTCGACCGGCTCCTAATGCGATTCGAATTCCCACCTCACGGGCTCTGCCAGCCGAGCGGGATAATTGCAGCCCCGCCACGTTGGCGCACGCGATCAGCAGCACCGCGAGCACCGCACCCAACAGCACAAAAAGAATCCGCTGCACCTTGCCCACCACGCGCTCGGTCTGGCTAACGACGCGGATGGCGCGGTATTTATTCGTGGATGGAAACTGATTACCCAGTCTTTTGGCGATGGTCTGCAAATCCGCCCGCGCCTGTTCAATCGATACTCCCGGCCGCAGGCGCCCGATGGCATCGGAATACTGGGCGCCTCGGTCTGGATATTGCGCGGCTTCGCCGGCGGAAGGAACCGTCTCCACGGCAATTGAAATCCAAATATCAACCAGCGGCGTCTGCATCGGAAATTGGAAGCCCTTACCTGCGATTCCGGTGACTGTGTAGGCGCGCCGTCCCAGCATGATTGTTTTCCCCGGGAGTGCCGGATCGCCGTGAAATCGCTCCTGCCAAAGTCTCAGGCTAATGACCACGTTCAGTGCGCTGCCTGGTTTCTCTTCACTCCTCGTCCAGAAGCGCCCCAGCAATGGAGTAACGCGCATCAGCGGAAAAATATCCGTCGACACGATCGCCGTGCTAACCGGCATCGTTTCGACACCAGTGCCGCTGAGCGTCTCGCGGTCGGCCCGATAAATCGCCAGGTTCTCGAAAGTGCTGTTCAGATCGCGCAGGTCGAAAAAATCCATATATCCGATCGCGCCCTGCGCTGCTTCGCGCCGAGAATCGAACGAATCGACGGCCACCAGCCGGTCCGGATCGGGATAAGGCAGGGGACGCAGCAGGACGGCGTTCACAACGCTAAAGATCGCGGTATTCGCGCCGATTCCCAGGGCGAGCGTGAGCAGGGCCACGGCGGTAAAGCCGGGCACTTTCATCAGTGTCCGTAGGGCAAACAATAAGTCCTGTCGCATGAGATTGTTTTTCAATTTGCAAGGTTTGGGCCGTTACTAACCTATTGATTCCGGTAAGAAGTTTGCCGTGGAGTGTCCGATATTGGGACTCAGCGTCTCACTTGCGCACATTCCATTCGCCGGTGGGGGCGAAACGGTTTAAGCTGAACGAAATGCCTATGACCCAACAAGAAGTGATCCTCGCGAACAAAGAATTCCTTTTTCCGTCGGTATTTCACTATTTTCAGGAGCCGCTGGTCATCACGCATGCCAAAGACCAATATGTGTTCGATGCCGATGAGAATAAATATCTGGATTTTTTTGGGGGAATCGTCACCGTCAGCGTGGGGCACTGCAACGATGAGGTGAACCGGAAAGTTCACGCGCAAGTCGACCGGCTGGAGCACGCGTCGCCAGTGTTTGCGACGGAACCTCAGGCGGCACTGGCGAAGGCGATCGCGGCCATAACTCCAGAACAGGCGCTGCGAAAATCGTTTTTTACGAATAGCGGATCGGAAGCGAATGAAACGGCGATTCTGACGGCGCGCTGTTACACGGGTTCAACCGAAATCATTGCGTTGCGCCATAGCTACCATGGACGATCCGCACTTACGATGTCGCTGACCGGGCAGGCTTCCTGGCGGCTGGGTGGGGCGCCGCAGCCGGGGATTGTGCACGCGCATAATGCTTACTGTTACCGGTGTCCGTTCGGACTGACTTATCCCTCATGCGGCGTTCGCTGCGCGCAGGATATGGAAGAACTGATCCGTACCAGCACGTCGGGGCGCATCGCCGGCTTCATCGGCGAACCCATTCAGGGCGTGGGCGGATTCATCACGCCCCCTAAAGAATACTTCGGCATTGTGGCGGAAATCGTGCGAGGGCACGGCGGCTTGTTTATCAGCGACGAAGTGCAAACGGCTTGGGGCCGCACCGGAACCAAGTGGTTCGGGATTGAACATTACGGAGTGGTGCCGGACATCATTACCAGCGCCAAGGGTCTTGGAAATGGCTTGCCGATTGGGGTGACGGTGGCGAAACCGGAAATCGCGGATGCGTTGAAGGGCGTGACCATCTCGACGTTCGGCGGCAATCCGGTGGTGACAACGGCGGCGAAAGCGGTGCTCGATTACATCGAAGAGAAGAATTTGCGAGCGAACACGGCGGATGTGGGCGGCTACCTGCGCGATGGATTGTTGGAGCTTCAAAACAAGCATGCGCTCATCGGCGAGGTGCGCGGGATGGGCTTATTGCAGGCGATCGAATTAGTGGAAGATCGCGACTCGAAGAAACCCGCGGCGGCGGCGACGCTGGCAATGCTGGAAGCGGCGCGTGAAAATCGCATTCTTCTGGGCAAAGGCGGGCTTTACGGAAACGTGCTTCGGCTTTCTCCGCCGATGAATATTTCACGCAGCGATGTGGATTCGTTTCTTATGCAACTCGACAAGAGCTTCGCGCAGGTGAGCGCCGAAGTGGTCCGCGCGTAGTCGGCGGACCGTTATAATAGAAACCCATGAAGACCCTTGCGCTGCTGTTCGCCGCCGCGATTCTACTTTCCGCCGCTTCGAAGAAGATTGTCGTCGTCGGCATGGGCCCCGCCGAGATCGAGGAGATGGGACGGGTGAGTCCCGATGTCGCCGTGGTCGCGGCGGATGAGCGGAATCTAACCGCGCAAGTGGCCGACGCCGACGCTATTTTCGGCACGATCTCGCCCGAACTCTTTGCCGCCGATAAAAAGCTGAAATGGGTGCAGACCTACAGCGCGGGCGTGGAGACGTACCGCTTTCCCGCCTTCACGAACAGCGATGTGGTGCTGACTAATTGCAAGGTCATTCAGGGTCCGGAGATTGCGGACCACGCGTTCGCGCTGCTGCTGTCATTGACCCGGCAACTGAATCAGATCATCCCCATGCGGACAAAAGAAGAGTGGCCGCGCGGCGCGTTTCATCCGATCGAGCTGCGCGGAAAGACGGCGCTGATCATTGGCGTGGGCGGCATCGGGCAGCAGATTGCGCAACGTGCCAATGCTTTCGGCATGAAGGTGATCGGCGTCGATCCGAAAGATATTCCGTTCAGCCCATACATATCGAAAGTGGTTCCACCGGATCGCCTGGATAGTGTGATTCCGGAAGCCGATGTCATTTTTGTATCGGCTCCGCACACGCCGCAGAGCGAGGGCATGATCGGCCCGAAGCAGTTCGAGATGATGAAGAAGGGCGCGTACTTCATTGCCGTTTCGCGCGGGAAATTGTATAACACGCAGGCTTTGGTGAAAGCGCTCGATAGCCGCCAGCTCGCCGGTGCCGGTCTCGACGTAACCAATCCCGAGCCGCTGCCCGCCGGGCACGCGCTCTGGAAATTCGACAACGTGATTATCACGCCGCACATTGCGGGGCAGTCCGATGGCATTGGCGCACGCCGCATGGATCTGATCAAGGAGAACATCGCGCGATTCGCTAAAGGCGAGACGATGCTGAACGTGGTGGACAAGGTCAAAGGTTATTAGCGCGATATAATCCTGGAATGCGCGCCCGTGCCGCACTCCTTTTCGTGCTCACTTCGATTTTGATAGCCGGCAAACGCCCGGCGCAGGGAACTGGCGAGGCTGAAAATGCCGCCGTCTCAATTGTGGCTACGGCATCGGCCGATGTCGCAACAGTCTCACAAGTTCTGGGCGGCCCCGACCTCGGCGGGCACTATGTCGTGCTTCAAATCCGGCTCACGCCCAAAGATCCCAAGCCGTATACGGTGGATCGTGACGACTTCGTCTTGAAAACCGATAAGGACGGCGAACGCACGCATCCATTTGCGCCGAGCCAGATTGCGGGCGATGGCGCGCTTATTATTTCTGAACAGAAAATGTCGCACCAGAGCCCGGGAACGGAATCCAATGGGCCGATTTGGGGGGGCATGCCAGGGACCGGGTCGCGTCCTCAACGCATGCCCGGAAACGGCGGAGGGATCGGCAGTATGCAAGGGGTTTCGGAAGCCAAAGCGACGGCAAAATCCAGCACGAAGGATGCGATTAATCCTTTAATAGCGACGCTCGAGAAGAGGGAACTAGCCCAGAAGCCGGTATCGGAAACCGTCACCGGGTTGCTCTATTTTCCCCTCGAAAAGCAGCGGCTCAAAGATCTTGAGCTTCTTTGCGCAACGCCCGCGGGCAAGCTTACCCTGCGTTTCAAGTAGTCACTCCCGCCCAAATGCACATTTCTGACTTAGACACACCGGCGCTCATCATTGATTTAGACGTCTTTGAACAGAACCTGCGCAAGGTACAGCTTTACGCCGACCGGCACGGCCTGCGCATGCGCCCGCACACGAAGACGCATAAGTCTCCGGACGTGGCGCGTCAGCAGCTTGCCCTGGGAGCCGCCGGGCTCACGGTCGCGAAGGTGGGCGAAGCGGAGGTGCTGGCGGGAGCACTGGCGAGGACGGCCCCGTTCGATCTCCTGGTGGCCTTCCCTGTTATTGGTGCGCGGAAACTGGAGCGGCTGGTGCGGGTCGCGCGTCAAACTCCCGTCACCGTGGCGCTCGATAGCGAAGCCGCGGCCCGGCCTTTATCCGATGCCGCTCAGGCCGGCGGCGTCGAGATCGGCGTTCTCGTCGAAATCGATTTGGGGATGGGCAGGGTTGGCGTGGTTCCCGGTCCGGAAGCGGTAAATCTGGCAAGACTCATTGAGGAACTCCCCGGCCTGCGTTTCCGTGGGATCACTTTTTATCCTGGCCAAATTCGAGAGCCCGATGGAGAGGACGCGCCCAAGATTCCCGAGTTGGGCAGACTGCTCCACGGGCTTCTTGAAGAATTCGCGCGTGCCGGTCTGGAAGTTTCCATCGTGAGCGGCGGTTCCACGCCCACGCTTTACCACTCTCACCTCATTAAAGGGCTCAACGAGATTCGCCCGGGAACTTACGTCTTCAATGACCTGAACACCGTTCTCACCGGCGCGTGTACGCTAGCCGAATGCGCCGCCACCGTGCTGGTAACGGTGGTATCGGCTCCCCGTCACGGACACGCGATTGTGGACGGAGGATCAAAGACGTTCTCATCGGATCGCCCGAACGATGGAACAGTGAGTTTTGGCCGCGTCGTCGGGTCGCCCGAATGCGTCTTTCACAAAATGAACGAGGAACACGGATTTCTGGACACAACGCGGGCCAAGCGGGAATTTAAGGTCGGGGATCGTTTGCGCATCATTCCCAACCACGTGTGCGTGGCGGTAAATTTGCACGAATACGCTTACGGCGTGCGAGGCGAAACGGTGGAGAGGAATTGGAAAGTGGAGGGGAGAGGCAAACTACAGTAGCCGCTCCCCGCCGGAAACAACTACATCTTCACGCTGTCGACCTTGACGGTGTCGCCGTCAAGAGTACCGCTGATGGTCACTTTGTGTCCGATGTGGTCGGCAACCTTAGTCGGGTCGTCGATCTTGTAAACTTTGCCGTCCACCACAAATACGGCGGACGCGCCACCCTTGACGCACTTGACGGCACAATCAGCATGCTCGTCCTTGGCACCCTTGGCGGCACACTTAGAATCGGAAATATAGCCGGTCCAGTCTTCCGCAAAAGCACTGACGGCAAACGTGGACGTTACAAACAAGCAGGCAAAAGCAAATTTCTTCAAGTTAAACCTCCTCAGGTTTGGTTCACCCGTACTATACCCCAGTTGCGGGGGGAGTGACAACCGGAACGGGGGGAGTGACAACCGGAACGGGCGGTGTGTCGCGCGTTTCATCGACGCTGTAAAAGAATGCCCAAAAGGACAATGTGATTTAATCGGTTCGCGATTCGCCATGCAAAGCCCAGATCCTGGCTGCGTTTTCCTAGGAGTTCCATGTTACCGGGTGACTACCAGCGGCATCGGTATCTTCTTGGCGTCCGGATCCACCGCATTCACGGGTTCGTCCGAGCCTGAGATAGGCATGATCTTCATGGTGTCGCCTTCGATCTCCACCATTAGAAAGTGAAATTCGGCCGCCCATCCAGCGATGTGCGCTTTGGCCATCTTGCCGCGCACGTCCCCGGTCCGGAGTTCCCCTCCGGCTCCGCTCACCACATACCGGATATTTCCGGTGGAATCGTTCAAGTCAGTGAACTGAAAGTTGTGCTCGTGGCCGCTGAAAACCACCTTGACCCCGTTTTTCTGGAACACGTCGGCGAAATGCCGTAGATCGTTCAGACTCGCCGGATGGCGGGGACCGGCATTGTAAAGCGGATGATGCCAGTAGGGGATTTTCCATGGTGCGGTCGACGCCGGAATCTGCTCCTTAAACCACTTAAACTCAGCGCCGTCCGCGCGGAAGACATTGTCGGTGCGCCCGGATTCACTGTTGTTGGTGCTGTCGAGCGCGAAAAACTGCGCTAATCCACCGTACGTGAACGTATACCAGCGGGCAGGATGGTTTCCGGGGAAATAGAAGTTATCGAGGTAGGTTGGCAAGTCGCCGCGATTTTCCGATCCGTTGCCGTCGTGATTCCCCAGCGTCGGATAGAACGGAATCTGGCGAATGAGCGGCTCATAAGGGTGGAAGAATTTGCTTTCCCAATGATTATCCTGGTCGCCGGAGTGAGAGGAGGAGACATATAAATTGAGGTCGGCATAAATGTTATCGCCAGTGGTGATAACGAACCGCACGGGATTATCGGTCGACTGGTAGCGCTGGAATTCCTTCCACATGGAGTCCGCCACCCGGTATTGCGCGGGCGTGCCGTTGCCCCAATCGCCCAGAACGAAAAATCGCAGTTTTTGGGCCTTGTCGGGATACGTACGCACCGTACCCTGAGCGCGCCTGGTTCCATCGATGGTCAGTTCGTAGGGGAGCGAGGCGTCGGCGGGAAGCTCGTTGATGACGATCCAGTTTTTGGTGGTATCGCCGCTCTTTTCGCCCACGGTGACGTGCGCCTTTCCCGAGGACACCGATCCGCGCCCGATGGTGTTTCCCTCGCCCGCCGTGGTGCCCCAGGCGATCAGGACGGAGTGACTTTCGATCTGTCCGACATAGGTGTGGAAACCTTGAGCCGGAAGCCGAGCCGCGAGGCAAAGGGCCGCCATCAACACGGCTAGCCGCAGGAGATTTTCCGGGCGCAAATGCAATCGTCTGTTCACATTCCGAGCTTATCAAGTCACCGGAGGGCACATGGTATAATTCCGTTATGTCATAGTCATTCTCGCCCTCCCGGCACGCCTCTCTTGGCGCGGAAAACGTTTCCCGCCCTTCGCATCAAATTCTTCTTTGGGAGCTCTTCAGTTATGAAAAAATTTCTTTCGCACGGAATGGTAATTGTGGCCGGAGTTGTGTTTATTCCCGCGTTTGCCGGCAATGCAGATCAGAGTGTTCCACCGACCAAAAAAGAAGTGAAGAAAGCCGATCCGCGTCTGGAAACCTTGCGCCGCTTTTTTCGTGCCGGCCATTGTCCGATTGAACGACTTTCGCCCGTATTCCTCGCGGCGTCCGACGCCAATCACCTAGACTGGCGACTTTTGCCGGGAATTTCCGTAATTGAATCAAGCGGCGGTAAAGCCTTTAAAAACAACAACTTATTTGGATGGAATAATGGCGATACACCGTTTCACTCGTTGAGCGAGGGCATCCGCACCGTGGCCTCCCGGTTGGCCCATTCACCTTACTACCGGAATAAATCCACCTACCAGAAGCTGCGGACTTACAACGCGAACGCGGAATATGCGGCGAATGTGAAGTCGGTGATGCAGCAAATTTCGGCGAGGTAGGAACTGGACTAAGCTTGGCGAGCTATGGCTGTTGCAGTCATGGTCTTTGCGCCAATTCCCAAAAGGTGTTCGCGTGGGCTTCGACTGTTGGCTCAATCGGGTCGGAATAGCCGCCGCCCAGCGTCACGATGATCGGCAGGTTGCGAAACTTTCTAAACACCATCCGATCACGCGCTTGCAATCCTTGGGGAGTGAGCGCGAGCCTCCCCAGCTTATCGGTGGCCAACGCGTCCACTCCCGATTGATAGAAAACGATTTCGGGCTGGAATTCCGCAACTTGTTCCAACGCGGGGGTGAGCGCGGCTAGATACTCGTCGTCTTCGGTGCCGTCGGGAAGCGCAACATCGATCTTGCTTCGCTGTTTGCGAAACGGGAAATTGTGGGCACCGTGCATAGACAAAGTTAGAACATCCGGATCGTTTTCGAAAATAAGCGCCGTTCCGTCGCCCTGATGCACGTCGAGGTCGACGACCGCCGAGCGCAGCGAATGTGCGCGGATGGAGACAGCGATATCGTTGAACACGCAGAAGCCGGAGCCTTCCGATGGAAACGCGTGGTGGGTGCCGCCCGCCAGCGTTCCCGCGACGCCGGATCGCAAAGCGTCTTCGGTAGCCGCTAGCGTGCCGCCTACCGATGCCAGCGTGCGAGCGACCAGACCTTCCGACCAGGGGAAACCAATCCGTCGCATAACCTGGGGCGTAAGAGTGCCGCTCAAAAAAGCTTCCACATAGCCGGGATCGTGGACGCGCTCGATAGCAGCTCGTGTCGCGAATGGAGCGGGTTCAAAGTCAAATCCCGGCGTGGCGGCCAACCTCGCCCGCAGCAAGCTATACTTGCGAATCGGAAACCGGTGTCCCGGCGGAAGAGAGATCTGGTGACGATCGCAGTAAAACAGTTTCAACGTACGGTGAGATCGCGCAGATTGATATCTTTGAACGAAAAGTTACCCTTGCCGCCGGAATGAAGTTGCAGCGCGATGGTCCCATCGAATGACTTGGGCGTCGGGTCGGTGAAGTCGATGATTGTCACGCCGTTCAAACGCGCCACGTAATGATTGCTCTCCACCTTGAGCAGGTAGTCGTTCCATTCATCATGATGGAGCACGTATTCGTTTTCCGGCGATGGCCATACGATCCACTGGCGCCCATCGCCGTAGATGCCGCCCGTATGCTGGTTCGGCGTCTGATCGATTTCAAATTGCAAGCCCTGCGATACATCGGCCGTGCCGGGAATGAAGGCGGTGTGGAAAAAAACGCCGCTATTACCGTCCCCGATGCACTTGAACCGCAAAGCCAGGTGGAAGTCTTTATACTTGCCGACAGTTTGCAGGTAGCCGTAGTCTTTCGTGATTCCCTGCCCGTGAATGGCGCCGTCGACCACTTCCCACTTCTCCTTCCCAACTTTGTCCCAGCCAGTGAGGTCGGTGCCGTTGAACAGGGAGACCCACTGCTCATTGGGAAGCTTGGGTTTGGTCATCTGGGCGAGCAGGGTCGATGCCATCAAAACAGCAAAAATGCAGAAGCGCATGGTACTACCCTATTTCACTGCGGATGGCCTCGGCAATACTTTCGGAAAAAGTTTCAACGTGCGCCGGATCAGCGGCCTCCACCATCACCCGCGCGAGCGGCTCGGTCCCCGAAAAACGAACCAGCACGCGACCGTTGCCGTTGAGCGTTTTCTCGGCGCGCGCAATTTCGGCAACTACCGCCGGTAAATCCTGCAGCGGCTTGCGCTGGCGAAAGCGAACATTTACCAGCTTCTGCGGATAGATCGCCAGGTCGCGCGTGAGCTCATCGAGATTGGCTCCGGCAGCACGCGCAATTTCGAAGATTTTCAGCGCGGTCAGCATCCCGTCGCCAGTGGTGGCGAATTGACGAAAAATGACGTGGCCAGATTGCTCGCCGCCAATGGCCGCGCCGGTGCGGACCATTTCTTCGAGGACGTACTTGTCTCCCACCGGTGTGCGCAGCAGGCGAATTCCGTCGCGCTCCAGTGCGCGTTCCAGGCCCAGGTTCGACATGACGGTGGCGACCACCGAATCGACATGGAGCGCACGCGCGGCGATCAGCAACATGTGGTCGCCATCGATAATCTTGCCCGACCCGGAAATCAGGATCGCGCGATCGGCATCGCCGTCGAAGGCCGCGCCACCGTCGGCGTGCTCGCTCAAAACGGCTTCGCGCAGGCGTTCCACATGGAGCGCGCCGCACCCAAGGTTAATGTTGCGCCCGTCGGGATGGTTATTGATGGCGGTCACATGCGCGCCGGCGCGGCGAAATAAATCGGGAGCCAGCGCGGAGGCGGCGCCGTTTCCGCAGTCGACGACGAGCTTCAGTCCGATCAGCGGATGGCGCAAAGTTGCCAGCAGATAATCGAGATAGTGATGGTCCAGGGAAGAATCTACGGTGAGCGGCGCGGCTTGGACGCCGTTGCGGAGCCGCAAAATCTCATCTTCAATCAGAGACTCTTCTTCGTCCGGCAGCTTGTAACCGTTGTGCGCGAATACCTTGATGCCATTATCTTCATAAGGATTGTGGGAAGCCGAGATCATCACGCCAGCCGCGAACCCTCGCGAGCGCGTGAGGTAAGCGACGCCGGGAGTAGTCACAATTCCTGCGAAGCGCGAGGCAACACCGCCCTTGGCCAGACCGCCCGCCACATGCTCCGCGATCCACGGCCCGGACTCGCGCGTGTCCATCCCGATCACTACTTCTGGATCGATGCGGTCTTTCAAGAGGTCGGCGGCGAGCGCCATTCCAAAAGCGGAGACCGTAGCAGGGTCGAGAGGCGGCTGGCCCGCG
>JANYJA010000242.1 GCA_025358575.1 Terriglobia bacterium | reverse complement strand
CACTGCTGTTTGAGCGAAATCCCATTACGAGGCTGCTGAAAGAAGAGGCCAAGACCCGCCTCGCGCCAATTCGCGTCATATCCGATGAAGATAGCGCCGACCGCACTTGGACTGAAGAGACGGCGGCGCCTCGCGTGCATCTCCACGGTAATGGCCATCTCGCCTTGGTCACCACGAACTCAGGCGGCGGATATGTACGTTGGAATGACTTCGATCTGACGCGATGGCGCTCCGACCCCACGCTGGACCCTTGGGGTAGTTTCATTTATATCCGCGATCTGCGTTCAGACGAGGTGTGGGCCACAACTTATAAGCCGTTCAGCGCGCGTCAGGGAGAGAGCTTAGTGCGTTTTGGGGCTGACCGCGTGGAAATGCGGAGGCGCGTTTCGGGGATTGAAACCGATCTTGAAGTCACGGTTTCCTCCGAAGACGACGCGGAGCTGCGACGCCTGAAAATTACGAATCGCTCCATGCGAACAAGGCAGCTGGAATTCACCAGCTATCTGGAACTGGCGATGGCCCCCCATGGGGCCGACAAAGCCCATCCAGCTTTCGCCAAAATGTTTATCGAGACGGAATATCCTGAAAAGGGAGTTTTGATTGCGCACCGCCGGCTGCGGTCGTTGGAAGAAAACCCCATCTGGACCGGCCACATTCTGGTCGGGGCGCCAGATGCCATTCAGTTCGAGACGGATCGCTCAAAGTTTCTAGGCCGCGCCAACAACCCGGAAACAGCCGTGGCGCTGCGAAATTCATTAAGCGGCAGCGCGGGTACAGTAATCGACCCCGTCTTTAGTTTGCGCTGCCGAGTCGCGCTGGATCCGCGAGATCGCGTGGAATTGACGTTCGTTACGGTTGCGGCAGCCACCCGAGAAGCGGTGCTCGACTTGGTGCACAAATACGCGCGCGCTGAATCCGTGGCCCGAGCTTTTGAATTGGCGTGGACGCGCGCCCAGTTGGAATTTCGTTTTCTGCGCATCGGACCGGGAGCCGCTCATCGGTTCCAGGAGCTTGCCAGCCAGTTGCTCTACCCAAGCTCCCGTCTGCGCCCGCCGGTGGACCGGCTCTCGAAGAATCGGCTGGGCCAATCGGGTTTGTGGGCGTATGGGATATCGGGCGACATTCCCATGCTGGTGGTTACCGTGAGCGACTCGCGCCACTTGGCTTTGGTTCGCGAGGTGCTGCTCGCGCATGCTTACTGGCGTTTGCGCGGGTTCAAAGCCGACCTCATCATTCTGAATCAGGAGGGAGCCAGCTACGATCAACCTCTGCGCCAGGAACTCCTGCGGCAGATTGAAGCTCACACTTCCGACGCCGGCATGGACAAACCCGGCGGCGTTTTTCTGCGCGACTGGCACAGCTTGACCGATGACGGCCGAAATCTGCTGCTCTCCGCGGCGGGAATCGTTCTCAACGGCAACCGCGGACCGCTGCAGCAGCAATTGACCGCCGCAGCCGAAGGCGCGGCGCTGCCGCTTTTTGTTCCCGCGGAGGATATCGCGGAAGAGCCATCCGCGCCGCTGCCGTTCCTCGAACTGCCCTACTTCAACGGGCTTGGCGGATTCACTCCGGACGGCAAAGAATATGCGATTTATCTGAAGCCTGGCGTCAATACCCCGGCACCGTGGGTCAATGTGATAGCGAATAGCCGGTTTGGAACGATGGTGACCGAGAGCGGCCTCGGCTTCACTTGGCTGGGAAACAGTCAGACCAATCGCTTGACCCCGTGGCATAACGATCCGGTTTCAGACCCCCAGTCGGAAGCGATCTATCTGCGCGATGAGGAAAGCGGTGCGGTCTGGACTCCCACGGCGCTGCCGGTGCGAGAAAAAGACGCGTACAGGGCGCGTCACGGCCACGGATATACGGTCTACGAACACAACAGCCATGCCATCAATCAGGAACTGACGGTGTTCGTTCCGGTGGGTGAAGACGGCGCGGGAGATCCGGTCAAGATCTGCCGGTTACGCTTGCGCAACGATTCCTCGCGGTCGCGCACGCTTACAGCTACCTGGTTCGGAGCGTGGGTGTTGGGCTCGGTCCGCGAAGACCAACAGTTGCACGTGCTCACCGCGCGCGACGAGGAGAGCGGCGCGGTGCTTGCCCGCCAGTACTGGAATGGTGCGTTTGCGGGACAGGTGGCCTTCGCCGCCTGCAACCCTCACGCAGTCTCCTGGTCCGGGGATCGCACCCAGTTTCTGGGACGAAATGGGTCCTTCGCAAAACCGATCGCGCTGGAGCGCTCGCGCCTGGATAACCGCACTGGGATCGGAGCCGACCCCGCCGCCGCGCTGCAGGTTTCAGTCACATTAAAGCGGGATCAGCAGACGGACGTGATATTCCTTTTGGGACAGACCGAAAACGTGGCGGAAATGCGGCTGATCGTCAATCGTTACAGCGATCCCGCTCAAGTGGAAACGGCGCTTGCCGCAACTCGCACGTGGTGGGCTGGAACTCTGGGCGCGTTGCAAGTCAAAACGCCCTTGCTTTCCACTGATCTGATGCTCAACGGTTGGTTGCTGTACCAAGCCCTAAGTTGCCGATTCTGGGGACGTTCGGCGTTGTATCAGTCGAGCGGGGCAATCGGGTTTCGCGACCAGCTTCAAGATTGCCTGGCGTTCGTTTACGCGGCACCGCAACTCTCCCGTAAACACATTCTCGTTGCAGCGGCGCGGCAGTTTCAGGAGGGCGACGTCCAGCACTGGTGGCACGGGGAAACGGGCTTAGGTGTGCGCACACGCTGCTCAGACGATCTCCTCTGGCTACCGTTCGTGGTGGCGCATTATGTGAAAGTGACCGGCGACGCGGCGATTTTGGATGAAGAAGTTCCATTCCTCGAAGGGCCAGTTTTGGCCGATGGAGAAATGGAGCGCATGTTCGCGCCCGTGGTCTCATCGCAGACCGCGCCACTGTGGGACCACTGCCATCGCGCCATTCAGCATGGGTGGAAGCTAGGCCCGCATGGCCTCCCGTTGATTGGCAACGGCGACTGGAACGACGGCATGAATCTGGTGGGTGCTAAGGGGCAAGGCGAAAGCGCATGGCTGGGCTGGTTTCTTTGCAGCGTGCTTGAAGCCTTTTCCCAAATTTGGGAGGCGCGGGACGGTGCGACCCCACAGGTATCCGGATGGCGTGAAAAGGTCGCGTTGATGAAAACCCACATGGAGCAGACGGCGTGGGACGGCGAATGGTACCTTCGCGGATTCTTCGATGATGGTGCGCCGCTCGGGTCCCATGCGAACAAGGAAGCGAGGATCGATTCCTTGCCGCAATCATGGTCCGTAATTTCAGATGCCGCGGACCCGATTAGGGCGAGGCAATCCATGGAATCCGCTGAGAGAAATCTGGTCCGCGAGAAGATGAATCTGGTTCTTCTGCTGGCGCCGCCGTTCAATCGCTCCGAGCCGAACCCAGGCTACATCATGGGATATCCGCCCGGCCTTCGCGAGAATGGCGGCCAATACACGCATGGCGCATTGTGGCTAGCCATGGCGTGGGCGCGTCTGAATGAGGGCGACCGGGCCCTGCGCCTTTTGCAGATGATGAATCCGGTGGAATTGACCCGGACGCCGGAGACAGTGGATCACTATCGCGGGGAACCCTATGTGGCCGCAGCCGACGTATCCTTGGGCGCGGGTCGTGCAGGACAGTGCGGCTGGACCTGGTACACCGGTTCGGCGGGCTGGATGTACCGTGTTTGGATCGAAGAGGTTTTGGGATTTCAGGTGCGCGGCAACCGTTTTCGTGTGGTTCCCGCGATGCCCGCCGAGTGGCCTGGCTTCGAGATCACCTATCGCCACGGCGCCACCGTTTATCGGGTAAAGGTGCGGCGCGGTTCGAACGCGTCTGTCAGCGTTGATGGACAAATCATGGCGGATGGGTTTGTGCCGCTGGTAGACAACGGAGGAACCCGGAACGTCGAGATTACTGTAGGCAGCGGCTTCGTAGGCGTCGCGAACGTGGCCTCCCCGGTGAATGCCCTTGAGCCGGTACACCCCTAGCGCCACCTAACGTGGTCGCGCTGCGATAACGGGGGCCGGTTTCACCACCGGTATGGGTTCGATCGGCTGGCCATTTACCGGCGGGTCGTCTTTGATCAACCCCAACTGCTTGCGCAGTTCGGTGTCGATGGTTTGGCGGATGTCGGGATTGTCCTTAAGAAACTGCCGTGAATTCTCGCGGCCCTGGCCGATGCGATCGCCGCGGAAGCTGAACCACGAGCCGCTTTTTTCTACCACATTGTTGGCCACACCCAGATCCAGCAAATCGCCTTCTTTCGAGATTCCCTCGCCATAGATGATGTCGAACTCAGCCT
>JANYJA010000235.1 GCA_025358575.1 Terriglobia bacterium | reverse complement strand
CTCGGCTGCCGCTTGCCCTAAACACTCGCCTAACGGCTCGCAGGGCTCCGCTCCAGCCGAGCCTGCGCCAACCAGCGGGAATCAAGAAAAACAAAGGGGACACTTCTCATGAACGCTGGATGGGGACATTTCTAAAAACCGTTGACAAATAGATCGAGCGACATTGACCCTCAGCCCTTCCGCCCCTACACTGAACGTTTGCACTGAACAGACATGAAAATCACAAACGTTGAAGCCATCTACGTCCGCCTCCCCGAAGTGAAGGCGCAAACCGACAGCGGGCAGGACGCGCTGATCGTCAAAATCCACACGGATGCGGGTATCACCGGAATCGGGGAAGTCGATTCCGCTCCGCTTGCGGTCAAACACGTCATCGAAGGGCCTTACTCGCACACCATCTGTACTGGCCTGAAGCACGTGCTGATCGGGGAAGATCCGTTTCGCATCGAGTACTTGTGGCAGAAGATGTATGAGCAGAATATCTACGTCGGCCGTCGCGGCATCGCGATCCACGCCATGGCCGGCATCGACCTTGCACTCTGGGACATTAAAGGCAAGGCGTTGGGCCTTCCGGTTTGGAGTCTACTGGGCGGCGGATTTCATACCCGCATGCGCTGCTACGCCAGCAGCCTCTTTGGACGCACGCCCAAAGAAACCGGCGAAATCGCGCGACGGCTCCGTGACCAAGGGTTCACCGCCGCCAAATTTGGATGGTCGCCCATGGGTGAAAGCGAGAAGCAGGACATCGAACTCGTGGCCGAAGCCCGCCGCGGGCTGGGCGATGATGCCGACCTGATGATCGATGCCGGCTTAGTCTGGGATGCCCGCACCGCCATCAAGCGAGCGCGGGCTTTCGAGGACTACAACATCTTCTGGCTGGAAGAGCCGCTTCACCCGGACGATTATGACGGGTACCGTAAGCTCTCCGAAGCCACCAACGTGCACGTCGCCGCCGGAGAGCACGAGAGCAACCGCCTGTCGTTCATCGAATTGATGGACCGCGGTCGCATCGATATCGTTCAGGTCGATCTCACGCGCTGCGGCTTAACCGAGGCCATGAAGATCGCCAGCCTGGCTCACGACCGCCGTCTGAAGCTGGCGAATCACGGTTTTACCACCTACATCAACGTCATGGCTGCGCTGCACTGGCTCAACTCCGTGCCGAACGCGCTGATCGCTGAATTCGTGGTGCAGGAATCCACCACTCTTCGCGAGATGATCACGCGCCAGAAGCTTCGGGCGAAAGACGGCTATCTGGAGATGCCGGGCGAGCCGGGGCTGGGCATCGAACTGGATGACGAACAGGTGAACCGTTTTCGCGTGGCCTGATTAACTGCATTGCTTTTTCATGGCCGCCGTGATATTCCTTACGCAACAAAGACGATCGGGCTCTGGCGTTCTTCCGACGCCATTTCAAGGTTCATTAATTAAAGGAGTTTGGGCATGCAATCGCCGCGTAATCGCGTTTCCCTGTTGGCCACCGCGCTGTTATTACTGGCGGGGCTAATGAACGCGGCGATTGACCGCGGAAACATTCAAGGCCTCGTTACCGACGAACAGAATGCAGTTATACCCGGCGCGCGGGTGGTCGTGAGGAATGTGGCCACGGGTATTGAGGTCACTTTACGAACCAACAACGCAGGGGTGTACGTGGCCACCGAACTTGTTCCAGGGCCTTACACGATCCACGTGGAAGGCACAGGTTTTAATACCGTCGACATCACCGGGGTGTCGGTTTCCGCAAACATAACGATGACGCATGACATCATCATGCGCGTGGGCGCTACCAGCCAGGCGGTCACGGTCACCTCCGAAACGCGAGCGATTGAGGACAGCCCGGCCAACTTCACCACAGCCTCGCTCGATAGCCACACAATCAACGACCTGCCGCTCGTGGGCCGCGACATCCAGACGCTGGTTCAACTCGTGCCCGGCATTACTCAATCGAGCGGCCCGTCCGGCTCAGTCTTCGGCTTCAATAGTCAGTTCGGCGGCTTCCCCGATCCGCTGCATCTCGTGGGATCTACCGTTAGCGCGAACGGCGGACAGGGTGGCGCCAACGCCTGGTACCTCGACGGCAGCCTCAACGCGGCGCTCGGCGCGGAAAACACCGTCGTTAATCCTTCCCAGGACGCCGTGGAAGAGTTTAATGTCATCAACAATGGCCTTGCCGCGGAATGGGGGCGCACTAGCGGCGCGGTCTTCAACATCGTTCTGAAGTCCGGCACGAACAAGGTTCACGGCGACGTCTACGAGTTCAACCGCAACTCGGCTTTCAGCGCCACAAATCCGTTTGCGCGCCGCGACAGTGCGGGCAATCCCCTTCTTCAGCCCCGCGTTAACTTCAACAACATGGGAGGGACCCTGGGCGGCCCCGTCGTTTTGCCCAGGATTTACAACGGCAAGAACCGCACCTTCTTTTTCATCTCCTATGAGGCTTCGCTTCTGCATGAGACGATCGGCCGCATCCTTACCGTCCCGATCGGCGCGGAACGTTTGGGCGACTTCCGCGGCGACCCCCGTTTGGCGAGTAATTGCGCTGCCGGAAGCGGCAACACCAATTGCATTTACGATCCATATTCCACCACTGGCCCCGATGCGAACGGCCAATATCACCGCACCGCCTTTCCGACGCCGGTGATCCCCGCTTCGCGCATCGATCCGACGGCTGCTTTCTATGCCTCCAGCTACCCCAGCGCCAACTTCGTCGACCCCCTGCAGCAAGGCGCCAACGGTTGCGGTATCTTCTGCAACAATTTCAAAGGGAACGTCCGGAGCAGCCAGACTACGCACAATGCGTCCCTGAAATTCGACCATTCCTTCTCGGAATCCGAAAAGTTCTTTGTTGAATGGCTTTACAATCCGAGCTTCTACAACAACCTTCAATACCCGTGGAACGGACCTACGGCGCAGACTCAAAGCGGCGTTGCCGGCGCGCAGCCTTACAACACCTACAACCAAATAGGCGCTGTGGGTCTCACCTCCAGCATCACCCCGACCTTCATCAACGAAGCCCGCTTCATGTTTAGCCGCCAAAGTCAGGTTGCCAGCCCCAACTCCGAAAGCGTCGTCGGAAATGGCGCGGTGTTGCAGCATGTTCAAGGCAAAAACTTCCTGCTCTTCGCGCCGTACCAGGTAGTTCCGGACATCGGAATCGGGGGCATTGGCGGCTTTGGTCCACAGCAGTGGCAGAACGCCATTCAAGGCGTCCAAGCCTATACGCTTACAGACAATGTCACCAAGATCCTCGGACAGCACACGGTTAAAGCGGGGATGATGTTCCGCCGCGATAATAACTGGAACGTCGCTGCGTGGGGCTACGGTCTTAACTTCGGGGGCGGGCTCACCAACGATCCGGTGAGTGGCCAGGGAGGCAGTGGGCTGGCACAGTTCTTACTTGGCGCGGTCGACGCTGGTTCCGGCACTGGAAACTATCACGCCCCATGGCAGACGAACGACTACTGGGGTTTCTATGCTCAGGACACTTGGCGCGTCACCAACACTTTCTCGCTGACCTATGGCCTGCGCTGGGATTTCTTCGGCTGGTTTTACGAGCGGTACAACGACCTTGCCAATTTCAATTTCAGCATCCCCAACCCGAGCCTTCCTTCATACAAAGGTGGAATCGTGTATTTCGGAACCCCCAGCCACCCTGGCCGCACCGTTTTCCCGTCGCACAAAGGCAGCCTCGCACCTCGCTTGAGCTTTGCCTGGCGACCTTTCAACAGCGATAAGACCGTCGTGCGCGCAGGCGCGGGCATTATCTACAGCAACGCCATCAATGTCGCCATGGGGACTCAAACCAGTTCGGTCAGCGCGCCAGGCTTCGCCCAGTACATCGGATATCAGGACACCGTGGATTTCAGTGGACAACACCCTGCCTTCAGCCTGACCAACGGCGCGCCCGCGTCCTACATCTCTAACTTCCCTTCGCCCCTCGTAGCCAAACAGAAAAATCTTCAGTTCCTCGGCAATGGCGCTGGCGGAGGCTTTCTAAACGGCAGCAAGGATCCCTACGTGGAGCAGTACAGCATTAATATCCAGAGGGAATTGCCAGGCGGCGTTGCGCTCAGCGTAGGTTATGTCGGCACGCACGGCCTCCATCTCTACGGTGATGGTTACCGCGAGTACAACTTCATCCCGACCGCTACCCGTCTGAAACTGCGCAATCACGTCAATGACCGCTTCCCTACCGATCCAGCCATCGGCGCAATTTACGGCTGCGGTACTTCCTGCCCTGGCTACCTTGCACTCAAGCCTTACCCGCAATACACATCCGTGCCCATTAATACCAACCCAGACGGATTCAGCCGCTACAATTCTCTTCAGGCCAGGGCTCAGAAGCGTTATTCGATGGGGCTCGATTTCGTGGTCGCCTACACGTGGCAGAAAACGATCACCAGCGCCAACACCGGCAGCCTGCTTGGCAATACCGCGACGCCCACCACACTGGGCAGAAACGTGGGCCGCGTGTCTTTTGTGCCGGGTGCCAGTTCGGGCGGAACTCCCGACCGCTCCGGTGGCGCCGCCGCCGAAGACCCGAATAATCGGGCCAGATACGCATCCCTGTCTCCGGACGATATCCCGCAAATGCTCAACATCGCGGCCAGCTACGACCTGCCGTTCGGCAAAGGAAAGGCTTTCTTCAGTCAGGCAGGTGTGGTCGATGCCATCCTCGGCGGCTGGAAGCTCACTCAGAACTGGAACGCGCAGAGCGGCGTGCCGATGCTCATCGGCTCCGCTGCGTGTAACGGCATCAGTTGCCGCCCGGACCTGATCGGAGATCCCAGAAAGGGCCGGAGCGCCAAAAACCGCCAGCAGTTAGAAAACCAGTGGTTCGACGCATCCGCCTTCCAGGCGCCCTTCGGTTCCGACCCAGCCACCATCGCGGCCATCACCAATGGAACGGCCGATTTCAATGCCCTCGACGCCTGGTGGCATTTCGGCAACATCGCCACGCGCTCCGCAGCCGCCCGTGCTCCGGCCTTCTGGAATCTCGACACGTCGCTCGCAAAATCCTGGAAGTTCACCGAAAGCAACCGGCTCGAATTCCGGTGGGACTTGTTCAACGCCCTCAACCATCAAAACCTCGGTATACCCAACAACCAATGGTGCCTGCCGCCGAACGCGGACGGTTCGGTTGACGCTATTCACATCTTCGGCTGCCAGTTCGGCAAAATCACGAACGTGCAGACCGATCCGCGTTCCTTGCAGTTCGGCATGAAGTTCTATTGGTGAGCGGACTCGTATGCGCGAGTTACTGCGAGCCGCAGTCTCCAGTTCTAGCGGGCACCGAGTTCCCGGAGCAGCCGCGCAACAGTTTCGTCGCCCGGGCGCAGCGCCAGCGCATGAGAAAGCACCCGCCGCGCTTCGGCGTCTTCGCCGGCCATATACAACACGGTTCCGTACAATACATTAGCCTCTGGAAATTCAGGCCACAGTGCAAGGGAGTTCTTGGCATACGTCCTCGCGCGGCCCATATCGCGCAGCTGGAAACAGGCGAGCGCAAAATTGTAATTGACTTCTGGAGATTCAGGATCGAGGGTAAGCGCCTTCTCCCATGCCATCCGCGAGTGTTCCCGGTCGTTCGCTTGCCCGAACAACATGCCGATTGCCGCGGCCTTGTCCGCATCGTTCGTATTAAGCATTGGCTGGCATGCGGACCAGGCTTCACCCGCTTTGCCTTGACTGAGCAGCGTCCGGCACGAAGCAATATCCACGGACCCTTGCGTATAATACTCATGCAATTCTTTGGTCCTGGCGAACTCGCGATTTGCCTCGCGCTGCCGGCCCAATTCACGCAGAGCCCGCGCAAGCAATTGATGGGCGCGGAAATCGCGCGGGTCCGCTTGAATCCACTCCCGCAGCGGCCGCAGCGCCTGGGAGAACTGGCCTTGCTTGCAATACGCCGACGCCAGATAATACTTTCCATCGAGAACCCTGCGAAGAGAACCCAGATCGGCGACCGCCGCATCCAGGTTCCCCTCGATCAGCTCGAGCCGTCCCAGATAATATTTTGCGAGCGGACGCTTAGAATCGTTAAGAAGCTTGCGGGCCTCGGTATAGTCGCGCAATTGAAACCGGCAAATCGCCAGGTTCATGCGCGCCTCAGCCAACGCCGGATCTTTGTGCAGAGCTTCCTCGAATTGTGCGGCCGCTTCGTCGAACCGTTCAGCCCGCATCAACTCATTGCCTTTGCCGAGGTTCCCTAATCCCGCGGAAGAAGCGCACCATAACACGCACGGGAGAAGCCAGAGCGGGATGACGCGAACCATGAAAAAATTGTATTCCATGAACGGAATCTTCTCCGGCGCCCTCATTGTGGCAAGTCTGTGCCCGGTTCCGGCAGCGTGGGCGCAGCGCCCTTCCGAAGCCGAACTTAAAACGCTCTCGTCGGCGCTCCCGCTTATCCAGCAGCAGAGCTGGAGCGCTGCCGAAGCCTCCCTTCAAGAAGGCATGGCGAGCTTCCCTCATTCAGCGCTCTTGAGCAATGCCCTCGGTATTGTTTATGAAAGGCAACATCGGCAGCCGGATGCCATACGCGCGTTCGAGCAAGCTGTGGAATGGCTCCCCAATTTCACCGCCGCCCAGATTCACTTGGCTTCGCTCCATGCCGAGCGCGGCGAATGCCACCGCGCGAATCCTTTATTCCTCGCCGCGGCGGCAAACACTACGGACGAAGGCGCGTTGTCGGAGGCTGGTCTCGGACTTGCAGAATGCAAGAATCTCACAGGCGCTGCCCAGGTCCTTGAAAAAGCCCGCTCAGCGAGCCCATCGCCCGCCATCATTTTCAATCTTGCTCTGGTGCTCTATAAGACCAGCGAGTTCGATGCCGCGCTTTCCATGCTGGAGACTTTGCCTCACGGACCCGAGCAGGAGCGCGCGGAAGTCCTCTATCTCAGGGGCAAATTGCTGAAAGCTTTGCAGAAACCCGGCAGCGCCGCGAGTCTGGCCCAAGCCTGCCGCCAGCACGCTCAGGAAGATTACTGCAAGGATGCAGCCGTCGAAATGATCGCGACAGAGCAATTGACCGAAGCCGTCACACTCCTTGAAAGCGCCAACAAAGGGCTGTCGGCGCCATCGGTTTCTCTTCTCTGCGCGCTTGGCTTGGCGCAGTTCCGCCTCGGACGATATCAGGCCTCGATCCGCTCCTACTCAAGTGCGCTGAACATCGATCCTCAGCTCGATGCCGCCCGCGAAGGCCTTGGATTCCTTCTCTATATCACGGGCGATCTGGAGCAAGCGCGCTCGATTGTCGAGCAAGGCCCAATGCGGCCCACCGTCGACTTCTACCTCCCCTATCTGCGCGCCTTGGTGCTCTACCGGACTTCGACCGCCCTCTGGCCGGAAGCGCTGAGCGCGCTCGCTCAATCGCTGCGCAGCAACGCGAACTTCGCGGCGTCCTACTTCCTGCGCGGCAAAATCGACTTGGAACAAGGCAACGAAACCCGTGCCCTATCGGACTTCCAGAACGCCGCAAAGCTAGACCCCACGTATCCCCTGCCTTACTACAAAATGTCCCAGATTTATCTTCGGCAGGGCCGGCGTGAGGAGGCCGAAAAAGCAAGAAAGCGATTCGCCGCGCTTGGAAATCAACGCGAAGATGAGCTTCTGGCCAAACAGGCACAAGCGTTGCTCCTTACTCATGCTTCCCACTAACTGGCTCACGCTATTTCTTCTCGGCTCCGCTGCGCTCCAGTTTACCGATGTCGCCAAACAAGCCGGCCTGACTGCGCGGAACGTCTCCGGCGGCGAGATCCGTAAGCGGTACATCGTGGAAATGAACGGCAGCGGCATCGCTTTCATTGACTACAACAAAGACGGCTTGGTCGACCTTTTCATCGTGAATGGAACGCGCTTCGATCTTTCGCCCGGCGCGGCGCCGCCCACGAATCACCTCTACCGCAACAATGGCGACGGCACCTTCACCGATGTAACGCTCGAGGCCGGCCTCGCGGATTTCGGCTGGGGCCAGGGTGCCTGCGTGGGCGACTACGATAACGATGGTTACTCAGATCTGTTCGTCACCTACTACGGCCGGAATCACCTCTACCACAACAAGGGCGACGGCACCTTCGTCGAAGTATCCCAGGCCGCGGGCGTTGCCGGCGAGAGCGGTCACTGGCATTCGGGCTGCGCATTTGTCGATACCGACCGCGACGGGAAGCTCGATCTGTTCGTCGCCTCTTATATCGATCCCGGGCCAGCATTTGCCAACGTGCCGGCGGTCGGTTCGGGAGAGTTCTGCCAGTACAAGGGGATCCCTATTGCCTGCGGCCCGCGTGGTCTCAAGCCCGGCGTCAACTACCTGTTCCATAACGAGGGTGGCGGAAAGTTCAAGGACGTCAGCGATGCCTCCGGAATCAGAAACACCGACGGCCACTACTCGCTTGGCGTTCTCACTCTCGATTTCGACAACGACGGCTGGCCCGACATCTACGTCGCATGCGATTCAACCGCGAGCATCCTCTATCACAACCGGCGCGACGGCACGTTCGAGGATGTGGGTCTCGCTTCCGGAACAGCCTTCAACGAAGATGGCGAGCCTCAGGCCGGCATGGGGGTTGCCGCCGCGGACTATGGTCACGCCGGCTTTCTCGACATTCTAAAGACCAACTTTTCCGACGATAGTCCCAACCTCTATCGCAACAAAGGCGATGGAACATTTAGCGACAAGGTGTTCGAGGCGGGCTTGGGCAGGCTCCGCAGCTACCTCGGATGGGGTGCTCTGTTTCTCGATTACGACAACGACGGCTGGTCCGATATTCTCATTGTGAACGGGCATCTCAGCGCCGAGATTGATCGCGCCGGTAGCGATTCACACTTTCGCCAGCCCAAAGCCCTGTTTCACAATTTGCGCAACGGAAAGTTCCAGAATGTTACCGCCAACTCCGGCCCCGCTCTGACGGCTATGCATTCGAGCCGAGGCTCCGCCGTCGCCGACATTCTAAACGACGGCCGTCTCAGCGTTGCGGTGAATGAACTTCACGAGGCGCCCTCACTCCTGATGCTTCAAACCCAACCCGCCGGGCACTGGATCGGCATCCGCACGGTCGGCGTGAAGTCAAATCGCGACGGCATCGGTGCCCGTATCGAAGTGGAGGCTGGCGGTATGCGCCAGATCGACGAGGTGCGCAGCGGCGGAAGCTATCTGTCGCAAAGCGATCTGCGAGTGCACTTTGGTGTGGGCAACGCGAAACAGATCGACAAACTGACGGTGAAATGGCCGAGCGGTCAGGTGGACCACTGGACAAACATCGCCGCGGATCGTCAGATCGTCGTCACGGAAGCCTCGCCGGTGTGGCGCACGGTCGCGGTTTTTCAACATTACAATAGTAGATGACACGCGATGCCAAAATTTAAAGGCCTGCTCACGCTGTTGCCTGTCTTGGCCGCCGTGGCTGCTGGCGAATTACCGCCCAAGCACCCCAGCGCTACCGGGCCTTCGCGGGAGCGGCTGAACAAACTGACGGCGGAAATGGCACCCAAGCTGGCGGAGCCGGGCATTCTTCCCGTAGCTGTTCGCAACTTCATCGACACCGCCGTTTTCTCGAAGATGAAGCGCGACGGCATCCCGCATGCAGGTCTGAGCACCGACGCGGAGTTCCTGCGGCGCATCCATCTGGACCTCACCGGCCGACTGCCGGAGCCCGAGGTTACACGGAAGTTCCTAGCTGACGGCGACCCGGCAAAGCGCGACAAGACGATCGACTCGCTGCTGGCCACGTCTATCGAAGGTAAACTCGAGAAACCGCAAACGCCGTTTCTGGATAAATGGACTTACTTCTTTAATGATCTATTCCGCAATAACGCCGGTGAAGTAGGCGCTCCGGGCCGGAATCTGCTGCGGGATTACATCTCTGACGCGCTGCTGATGAATACTCCCTACGACGAAATTGTGCGGGAGTTGCTGACCGCTCGCACGCGCGACAACTTTCTGGACGCGACCTCGAACTTCCTGCTGCGCGATCACGTTGACGACTTCAACGACCTTCTCATTAACCAGACGGACTCCTACGATGAGATGGCCATCAGCACCAGCAAGTACTTTCTCGGCATCAATCTGGAATGCGTTTCCTGCCACGATGGCCAAAGACATCTCGACAAAATCAATCTCTGGCTAAGCCGCGTCCACCGACCACAGTTATGGCGTCAGGCGGCATTCTTCAGCAAACTGTCGATGAGCCGGCCTTACGGCATTGGCAACGAGTACGACATGGTGGAGAAGAGTGGCAGCCACTACGACGTTACATCCCGGAGTGTCAGGCGCATGCCGCGCTACAAGGCCGACCTGACATCCCCCGAATTCCTGCTAACGGGCGAGAAGCCCAGAGACGGCGAGTCATGGCGCGAAGCATACGCCCGTATGCTGACGGGGAATCCGCAATTCGCGCGCACCACGGTCAACCTCATCTGGGCCGAGTTAATGGGCGTCGGAATTGTCGACCCGCCGCTCGACTTCGATCTGGCACGGATCGATCCCGCGAATCCCCCGCCAGCTCCATGGACACTTCAGCCGAGCAATCCCGAACTGTTAGAAGAGCTGGCGAAAGATTTTCGGGAACACAACTACGATCTGCGGCGATTGATCCGTGAGATTGTTACCTCCAGCACGTATCAGCTTTCGTCACGCTTCGAAGGCGGGTGGAAAGCGGCTTACGCCACCTATTTCGCGCGACACTTTGTGCATCGTCTTTCAGCGGAGGAGATTGCCGATGCCATCTCACAGGCGACCGGTGTCCTCCCTTCCATTCCTATCAATGACAGCAACGTGAAGGTGTCCTATGTCATGCAGACGCGGTCGTCGGAAGACCTCGGCGGGAAGGAACTCGACTCGCTGCGTCTGCTGCTAGCGGGTTTTGGTCAGTCGGATCGGGACAAAACCGAGCGCGATCTCTCGGGTTCCACTGTGCAGGCCGCAGCGCTGCTCAACAGCCAGTTCGTGAAGGACCGGGTAAAGATCAAGGAAAACGGGCGGCTGCAAAGGCTTCTGAATCATGAGCCGCCACTTAGTAATCGGGAGATCGTCGAGGAAATGTTTTTGGCCTTTCTGGGCCGCCCGCCGCGCGCGGCCGAAGCAGTC
>JANYJA010000231.1 GCA_025358575.1 Terriglobia bacterium | reverse complement strand
CTTTTGAAAATCGGGGTCGGTGTAGTCGCACGAAACGTACGGCTGGTGTCCCGCATGCTTCAACCCGAGCCGACTGATGTCTTTAAAGAGCATGTGTCCCGGATAGGCCTTCGAATAATCGTCGGCGGGTATGCCGACCTTGAAATACGTGTACGGAATACCGTCCCGTTCGCGAATCGCGGTACACCATTTCGCAAAGGTCTCGTAGGGAGAGACCAGATGCCCATTCTTCGACCAATGCTCATCGTCCCACCAGCCCTGTTCGGAATTGCTGTCAGGCTCCAGGCGAACGGCCACCTTCGTGTATTTCGTGAAGCCGCATTTTTGGGCCATCTCCAACTCGCTTACCAGTTTTACGGAGTTGTTGACGTCGCCCTGATGGCTCAAGTTGCCGACGCCCCATCCGCAGAGGACTGGGAAATCATAAACATTTGGATGGGCATGATTCGCGTCGCGCATGGCCCGGCCATATTGCTCGAGTGCGGCGAATGGATCGGCAACTGTCACATCAAGGTAGAAACTATCGTCGGCGATATAGGTTTCGCCGGCATCAACTAGGCGGCCTACCGGATCATCGGCCGACATTTCCATGACTCCGTCGCGCAGTGCAACATATTTCGCGAAATCCTTGTAGGCGAGTCCGCCCCAGACGATCGTCCGGCGTTTGCCCTCGACCAGCCCGGTCACCATGAGACTGTTCTCCGATACCCGGGTCATTCCGCCAACGATCTGATTCTTTTCCGCGCCTGATGCGCCGTTCAAGGTCTGCGGATGTTCCAGGTTCTTTCTCGGCAACAAAATGGCCTGACTAAGCGGCTTGGCCCTCATCAATCGCCCTGAATACCAAACGGGCGCCTTGAGACCGAAGCCAAACACGATCATCCCTTTACCTTCATAGACGGCGAAGCTGAACGTGCCCGCGGGCCGTTCCTTCGTCGTCAGGTCGATCCAAACTCGCTTTCCCTTTCCCAGCGAATCAGAGACATCTTCCTGCCGGATCGTGTGATTCACCCGCACACCATCGCCGTCGTTGCCCATCGCCACCGTCGCATCCGCTATCACGATTTCATGGGTGGCCACATCGGTGACGGAGTATGTCGCCTTATTTAAATCGAAGCAGAGCTCAACTCGCTCGTTGGATAGCGACACCTTGCCGTCGTGTTCTTGGATGTCTACCCCTGTCGATGGGGACGGACGGCTCTCGCGAACCACGGCCCAAGCAGCCGGCGTCTGCGGGCCCAGATCGCATGAGCCTTTGCTCAACTCGGGGCCGATGTTCCAAAACAGCGTTCCGGCGGACGCATATCGCGAACCCAAGGCATAGATCTCCCTAATTTGCATCGCCCGGGCCGCGTCATCCTCGCCCTGCTTCATCCCGAATTCCTCAATGACAAGTGGGATGTTGACAGAGGGTTGGCGGCTCCACTCGGCGATCTTGGGCAAGACCGAAATGTCTCCCTTGCTATAAACGTGGACGGCGGCCATCTGAATGTTCGGCAGGCCGAAGATCGCTTTCCAATCGATGCCCGAATTCCAATCCAAGAACTCCAGGCCGCCGGATGAGACCAGATGATTTGGGTCGCCAGAGCGTAGTTGGGTCGAGACTTTGTCGAAAAAGCCAGTCAATGCTTCAGTGGTGATACGCTTTTGCACTGGCGCATCACATTCTCCCGCGATGCTGTAGAAGGCGATACAGGGCAAATTCTTGTAACGGGCGACGACGGAGGCCGTGAAGGGTTCCCACCGTTTTGGATCGTATGCAGCTGCCACGCCGGCCGCATCCCGATCGGCCTTGGGGTCTTTCTTATAACTTCTTTCGAGGAGATTTCGGTAGGTTGAAAGGTCGAGGATGGCATACATCTTTCGCGCTGCGATGGCACTCAGTAAATAGTCGACATTCGACCAGGTACGAGCGTCCTTCCATTGCTCCTCGCTGCGGTTATCGATGAAGTCACAGATACGGATAGTGTTGATGCCATTGCTGTGGGCACAATCGAGCCATGTGTCTATGTATTGGTTGAATTTATCCTGTCGCCAAGGTGCGCCGTAAAGCGATCCGCCGTGCAGATTAAGACGTTTGCCGTCCACCGTCAGATATTGGCCGGATCGGCCGACGAACGTCGCGGGTACGTCACCTTTAGTCGGGCTCAGATGTCCAAAAACCGAAACGCCGATCGTTAACGTCAGCAGGAATTTGCGCGCACAAGATGTCATCATATCGGCTCTTGGCCTTAAAGTTATTGCCTGGCGGGCGTTCCAACCTTCAACAATATCGCTCCGTGTGCGGGCACCCTGGTCGTGAACTGAACATCAACGCTTGCGAGATCCTTTCTCGCCCAGAGATCTCG
>JANYJA010000227.1 GCA_025358575.1 Terriglobia bacterium | reverse complement strand
CGACTCTACCTAGTTACCTCAACGCCCTAACCGGAAAGGGCGTGCACGTCGTCACCGTCAACGACTATCTCGCCAAACGCGACGCCGAGTGGATGATTTTGTTTACCTTGTAATAGTGATCGGGAGATTGCTCACTGGGGCCGGAAATGATGAGCGGCGTGCGCGCCTCATCAATAAGGATGGAATCCACTTCATCGACAATGGCGTAGTTGTGTAAACGCTGCACGCAGTTCTCGATGCGAAACTTCATGTTGTCGCGCAGATAGTCGAAGCCAAACTCGTTGTTGGTTCCGTAAGTGATGTCCGCCGCATAACTGGCTTTGCGCTCGGCGTCATCGAGATCGTGCACGATTATGCCGACGGTAAGCCCGAGAAATTTGTACAAACGACCCATCCACTCGGCGTCGCGTTTGGCGAGATAGTCGTTGACGGTGACGACGTGCACGCCCTTTCCGGTTAGGGCGTTGAGGTAACTAGGTAGAGTCGCGACCAGCGTTTTGCCTTCACCGGTCTTCATTTCGGCGATCTGGCCGCGATGCAGCACGACGCCGCCGATCAACTGAACGTCGAAGTGGCGCATCTGCAGCACGCGCCGGCCGCCTTCGCGCACGACGGCGAAAGCTTCAACCAGAAGATCGTCAATGGTAGCGCCGTGGTGCAGTTTTTCCCTGAATTCGATGGTTTTTGCGGCGAGATCGATATCCGAAAGTGTTTTGAGGTGCGGCTCGAAAGCGTTGATAGCAGCGATAGTTGGCTGCATGGCCTTGATGTCACGCTCGTTCTTGGTGCCGAATATCTTGGCCAGAATTGGGTCGATCATAGTTCTACGTCCTTATTTTAGCGTGGTGATCGTTGGTGAAATCGAAGTGTCTGAAGATTCTTCTTCCGTGGAGGGCTCCGGGGACGGGCGGATTAAAGAGAATGATTGAATTAAGAGTTCGATGGACTCTTTGTCGGGGTGCATCTGGGTAATTTTCGCCGCCTGGTATACGAACTTCATCCCTAACTGCATTCGACTTACTTCAGCCGCAAGCCCAATGAGATATTGGAAATCAGGCTCGCGGAGGATTCGAAACGTTCCCGCCTTGGTGTTCAGCGTGGCAGCATCGCGCTCCTGAATCGATTCAAGGGCGCCGTTTCCGTGGCGGCGGAAATCCTCAAACGAGTTCCACGTGGGACCGGGGCGCAGCAACATGGTTCCTGTCCAGCAGACGGTATTGTGGGCTTCAGTCGTGCCGCTAGAGGAAAACTGATGGAGCAGAACGTTCACAACGTGATTATACCGACAAATGAATATAAAACAACGGTTTCGTTGGAAATAGATGTTTTTCTCAACGAAGCCATTACAATGACAGATACGGTTCCGCCGCCTCGGAGTGACCCGATTTGATTAATGCCATGCCGAGTGAACGGCGACCGACAGGGTCGGCGGGTCGCTGGTCGAGGGCGCGTCGATAATTTAAGACCGCGTCATCGAATTTTCCCGCTTCGAAGAAGGCTTGTCCCAGAAAAAATGCGGTTTCGAAGATCGATTCGGGAATCTTGTCGAGGCGCTTCTGTTCGTTAACTCGCGCGAGTGCGAGATGCGGCAGGGCTTCGGTGGTTTTCAGTTGAAACAACAGTGAGATGCCTTTCTCGAAAGGGTCGGGCGAGCGCGCGGCCAAGTCGCGGAGCGCGCGGCCGAGCGGATCGGGAGCGAGCGCGAATTCCTTGGCGACATCAAGAAGCGCGGCGCGGCGGCGGTCGGCGAGTGTTTCCGGCTGATCTCGGTCGGGCGCGGATGCGGCGATGATGCGGGCGGCGAGCGAAGCAAGTGCGCGCGAGTTGGCCAGAATCGCAGTGTCGCCGCGGCGCGCGACAATCACGCCGGTTTCGGCGGATGAGGTCGAGATCCAATTATCCCAAGGTGAGATCAAAACATCCGCCGGTGATTCGCCGGCAACTTGCAGATGCCACCATTCATCTTTGGGAGCCTCCGCCGGAAGACGGGTTTTGCCGCCGCGGTCGGTTGCGGGAAGAGGCTGATCGGCCGCCGCCAGGACAATATCGCGGACGGGTTTGCCCTGAAGAGAAAGCACGCGCACGGTATCACGGGGAGCGGCCGCAAGAAGAATTGCGAATCCGAGAAAAAGCGAGGGGCGAATCACCGTTTGCCTTTAATAGCCGCATTCATCGCAAGCGCGATGGCACCTTGCACGCCTGCGGCATCGCCCAGTTCCGGCAGCACCAGCGGCGGCGCGGGGAAGTAGCCGTTGCGCAGAACATCCAGTTCCCGGCGAACCTCTTCGAGCAGGCCGGAGTGCCGCATCACCCCGCCACCGAGGATGATCGTGCGCGGCGATAGCGTTGCCACTAAATTGCAAACTCCCAGCGCGAGGTAACGCGCTTCATAACTCCACGCGGGATGGTCATCCGCCAGATCGCGGGGTGGAATTCCCCAGCGAGCGCGTAGCGCGGACCCCGAGGCCAACCCCTCCAGACAATCCCCATGAAACGGGCAACTGCCCGGCCACACATCTCCCAGCGCGCGCGGAATTCGGATGTGGCCCATCTCCGGATGCGTCAGGCCGTGCATCAACTTTCCATTCACCATTCCGCCGCCGCCGATGCCGGTCCCAATGGTCAGGTAGACGAACTGATCGATCCCGCGCGCCGCGCCTTTTTTAAATTCTCCGAGCGCCGCCGCGTTCACGTCGGTGTCGAAGGCCACACGGGTGCGCAGCCGCTCGGCGATGAAGGGCGCGAAGCGAGTGCCGTGCCATCCGGGTTTGGGCGTGTTCGTGATGTAGCCCCAAGAAGGCGATTCGGGATTGGGATCGATGGGTCCGAAACTGCCGATTCCGATGGCGCGCAAGTCCCCATGCGGCAAAAAGAACTCCACCACGCGTTCCAGCGTTTCGGAGGGAGTGGTGGTTGGAATGGGATCGCCCATCGCCACAATTCCGCCGCGCGCACTGGCGACAGCGCAAACAAATTCCGTGCCGCCAGCTTCGATGCCGCCATAAATCGGAGTCATGAAGTCTTTATCATACTTAGGTAGGTTCCGACTTTTTGCGAACCGCGCGCGTCTAGTGACAAGGAGCCAGATTTGATCTTTCGGGCGGTTGAGGATGCCGACCTGATATTGAAGACCCGCCGGGGGGACGTGGAGGCTTATAACCTGCTCATTTCCCGATGGGAGAAGCGTGTCTTCAATTATCTGTTGCGCATCGTGGGCAGCCGGGAAGACGCTTTCGATCTGAGTCAGGACGTGTTTCTCAAGGCTTATCAGAATATTCGCAAGCTGGAGGACGCCGCGCGGTTTGCCCCGTGGCTATTCCGCATCGCGCACAACGAGGCATATTCACTGTTCCGGAAACGGCGTCCCGAGGCGGAGATGACCGACGCCGGAATGGCCGAGCGCGAACCAGCGGCGGAACGCATTTATCCCATTGAGCACGCCATTGCGGTGGCGACGGCGCTCGACCGGCTGACGACGGATCAGAAAGAGGCCGTGGTCCTGAAGATTTATCAAGGTTTCAAGTTTGAAGAGATGGCTGAGATTTTGGGCGTGCCGATTTCGACGATCAAGTCGCGACTGTACACAGCCCTGGAGTTATTGAAGATGGAGTTGGCGCCGATGAAGACGCGAGGTGCACTATGAGTTGCGGCGAGTTTGATATTCGGGATTACGCGTTAGGGGAGCTGTCTGTCCCGCAGCGCCGGCAGGTGGAGAGTCACGCGGCAACCTGCTTGGACTGCGCGACGGAGCTGGAACGCATGCGCGTCATGCAGTCCATGCTGCTTTCAGTGCCCGATGAAGAGCCGACGCAGCGCATTGGATTCATCTCCGATAAAGTCTTCGAGCCTTCGGCGACGCGCCGTTTTTGGAACGCATTTTGGCAGAGTGGCCCAAGGCTCGGATTCGCGTCGGCGGCGATGCTGTCGGCGGCGCTTGTGGTGTTCGCGTTGCATCGGCCAGTCGAGAAACCTATTCCCGTGGTGACGGCCGCGGCGCACGAAACGCAGCATGATTACGCGCCTGAGATTCGGCAGGCCGTTGCCGACGCGGTGCAGCAGACCGAAACGCGCGATGCGAAGAAGACAGCTTCCCTGCTGGCTGCCGCGGAACAGAAACACGAATTAGAGCACAAAGAGTTGTTGTTGGCGGTCCAGGACACGGTCAGCATCATGCAGAAACGCATGAACCGAGTGACGCTGGCCAGTAACGATTTGGGCGGCGGCCGATGAAATATCTCGCGTGGTGCGCTCTGACAGCCCTCTTTTTTGGCACGGCTTTCGTGCAGGCCGAGCGCATGCAGCGGGCGTCGTTGAAATCCGTCGAAAGAACATTCGACGATCGTTTGCAGCGCCTCACCGGCGACCCGTTCGAGCTGCTCGGCAACACGCGCGGTGTCTACCTGGATGGTTACGGCGCGGTCTTTACGAGTGAAGTGAATCTGATCGTGAGCCCCACCATCAACCCGTTCCGTTTGAAACTCACGAAGGAAGAGACGGAAGCGGTGCATGAGCGCAAGCTCAAGAAACTCTCAGTGCTGAAGCAGGATATGCAGGAGATACTGCTCTCGGCCAGCGCGTCGCTAAGCGATATGCCGCCAACTCAAACAATTGTGGTTGCGGTGACGCTGTTCAACTATAACTACGAGATCACCACTGGGTTGCCCGGACAGATTGTGATGCGCGGTGAGCGGCAAAAATTGCTGGACGTGCACGCGGGTCGCAGCAGCAAATCCGCACTGCCTGGTGTCATCAGCGTCGAGGAGATTTAATGCTGGTGACGGCGGCCCCGCGGCTAGGCGAACTGCTGATCGACAAGCGATTGATCGCGCGGGAAGATCTGGACCGGGCACTCGAACTGCAGCACGAGCGTGGCGACAAGATTGGCAAGATCCTGATCGACATGGGATCGGTGGCCGCGCGCGACGTGATGGCAGCTCTCGCCGAACAGCAGGATATCGCGGTCGCGACGATGGAAGGTCCGCCGCCAGTTTCTCCCGAGCTCGAATCCATTTCCACGCGGTTCATGCGCGAATCACGATTCATTCCGGTGGCGCTGGACGACACTGCCGTGACCATCGCGATGGCCGATCCCACCGACTTCGAAGTCCCCCTGGTGGTGCAGGCACGCACCGGATTGCTGGTAATTGCCCAGATCGCGGGCGAGCAGGAAATCCTCGACGCCATCGACCGATTTTATGGCGAGTCGGAAAAACAATCGGGCGATGCCGAAGGGGATGCGGCGCAAGCGGGTGAAGATCTCGAACACCTGCGCGATATGGCGAGCGAAGCCCCTGTCATCCGGCTGGTGAACGCCATGATTGCGCTAGCCGTGGAAAAGCGTGCCAGCGATATTCACATCGAGCCCTTCGAAAAAGAATTCCGTATCCGGTATCGCGTGGATGGTGTGTTGTTCAATCAGGAATCGCCGCCACGCGAGTTGAAGGCCGCCATTGTTTCGCGGCTGAAGCTGATGGCGAAGTTGAATATCGCCGAGCGCCGACTACCGCAGGACGGGCGTATCAAATTAAAGACGCTCGGCCGCGAAGTAGATTTGCGTGTTTCCACTTTGCCGACGCTCTATGGCGAGAGCGTTGTGATGCGTATTCTGGACCGCTCCGCCGGCGATTTCTACGATCTCACCAGCCTGGGGTTCGACGCTCACATGCTCGCGCGCATGGAGCACTACACTTCCCTGCCTCACGGAATTTTCTTGGTCACCGGGCCAACCGGCAGCGGAAAATCCACCACGCTCTATTCCGCGCTCAAGCGCATCAATCTGCCGGATAAAAAGATCATCACCATTGAAGATCCGGTGGAGTATCAGATGGACGGGATCAACCAGATTCATGTGAATCCGCAGATCGGGCTTACGTTTGCGGCGGGACTGCGACACATCGTTCGTCAGGATCCCGACGTCATCATGGTCGGCGAGGTTCGCGATCGCGAGACGGCGGACGTCGCCATTCGCGCGGCGTTGACCGGGCACTTCGTGTTCTCAACGCTGCACACGAACGATGCTCCGAGCGCCATCACGCGGCTGGCGGATATGGGGGTTGAAAATTATCTGATCACGTCATCGCTCGTTTCGGTGCTGGCGCAACGGCTGGTGCGCGTCATCTGCAAGGACTGCAGGACTAAGGCGGGCACGGCAGCGACACCCACGGGCGAAATTGTGGATAGCTGGCATGGCGCGGGATGCGAGACATGCGCGGGAACGGGGTACAAATCGCGCGTCGGCATCTTTGAGCTGATGGAGTTGAACGAAGAAATTCGCAAGCTCATCATGGCGAACGCGGACGCTGCGCAAATCACTTTGGCTGCGCGGCGCAACGGGATGGCGAGCCTGCGTGACGATGGCTGGGCTAAGGTGGCGGCCGGGGTCACTACCGCCGCAGAAGTGCTTCGCGTTACGCAAGAATTCTGATGACGACGTATTTCTTCAAAGCCGTCGCCTCCGACGGAAAGATGCGCACCGGCACTTTAGCGGGCGAGACCGACAAGGCCGTCACGCGTGAATTGCGCAAGCAGGGCTTGACGCCGGTGTATGTCGGCGTCGAACAGAAAAAGAGTTTCGCGGTTAAGCTGCCGAATTTCTCCGGCGCTAAGCGCAAGGACGTTTTGTTCTTCACACAGGAACTTTCGACCCTGCTAAACGCCGGAGTGCCGCTGGACCGAGCGCTCGGCATTGCGGGCGAACTGACCGAACGTCCGCAGTTCCGGTTGCTGATTCTGGACGTGCTGCGTGTACTGAAGGGCGGACGCTCACTGGCCGACAGCCTGGCGACGCATCCGGATTACTTCTCCGATTTGTTCATCAACATGGTGCGCGCGGGAGAAGCGGGCGGAAGCCTCGCGCAGGTATTCGACCGGCTCTCCGAGTTTGAGCGATCGCGCGACGATCTGCGTTCTTACATCATCTCGGCAATGATCTATCCGTGCCTGCTGGCGGGCGTGGGGCTTGGTTCCATTGTGGTGCTGCTGACTTTCGTGGTTCCGCGTTTCGCTTCCATCTTCGAAGACTCGCACATGAAAATTCCGCTGCCGACCATGATCATGCTGGAAGCGAGCAAGATCGTGCAGGCGTGGTGGTGGGTGGCGGCACTTGGCATGGTTGCAGTGCTGGTGGCTTGGCGAGTTTACGTGCGCACGGGCGAAGGACGGCTGTGGTGGGACACTGCGCGCCTGAAGATTCCGCTGCTAGGCGACGCGCTCCGCAAAGCCGAAACCGCACGGTTCGCGCGCGCCATGGGAACACTGGTGGGCAACAGCGTCGGACTCGTGCAAGCTATCGGAATTTCAGCGGGAATTTTGAATAACCGCATGATGGCCGCCGCGCTGCAAGGCGTATCGCAAGGCGTGAAGCGCGGCGAAGGCATCGCCAATCCCATTCGCAAAGCCGGAGTGTTTCCACCTCTGGCGGCGCATCTGCTCACGGTCGGCGAAGAGACCGGCCATCTGGATCAGATGTTTGCGCGCATGGCCGACATCTACGAGGTCGACACGCGCGCCGCCGTCAAGCGGTTCACATCGTTATTCGAGCCGCTGGTGATTCTGATCATGGGAATCCTTGTGGGCGCGTTAATTTTAAGTATGCTGCTGGCCATCACCGGCATCAATGACGTCAATGTGTAAAGGAGTTTTAACGGCATGAAGAATCGCAGGAAAGGGCAAGCTGGCGTCACGCTCATCGAGATGCTGGTGGTGGTGACCATCATTGCGCTGTTCGCCGCGCTGGTCGCTCCGAAGATGCTGCACCGCGCGGACTCGGCGCGAGCGGTGGCGGCCAAGACGCAAATCAATTCGTTCATGACCGCGCTGGGCACTTACAAGCTCGACACTAGTATGTTTCCCACGACGGAGATGGGCTTGGCCGCGCTGCGGAACCACCCGGCGAATCTGAATCAGTGGCAGGGCCCGTATCTGGCCCAGGAACTTCCGAACGATCCCTGGGGCCGACCCTACATATATAAGTATCCCGGCGACCATGGAGATGAGCCTGACATCATTTCTTATGGCGCCGATGGGCAGCCCGGCGGGGATGGCATTAACGCCGACATCGTGAGCTGGAAATAAGGGCATGCGTCGCGGCGTCACGCTCATCGAGATGCTGGTCGTGGTCGCGGTAGTGGCCGTGATCGCCGGTTTCGCACTGCCTTCCGCAACCACGGGAATCGAAGGCATCCGGCTGCGATCGGCGGCCGATTCGGTTTCGACATTTCTCAATGCAGCCATGAACCGCGCCGAACGCCGACAGGATGTGATTGAAGTTATAGTCGCCCCGACACGCCTGGAATTGCTCTCGACCGAACCCGGATATGCGCGCGTTCTCACGCTGCCCGACGGCATCACCGTCGCGGCACAAACCGAGTCGCGTATTCTGCTGCAGCCTGGCGGGACCGTTCCCGCGGTGCGCATCGATCTGACGAACCGAAAGGGCGTGCATCGCATCGTGCAGATTGATCCGATTACGGGCGTGCCGCGGGTCATATGAAACGGCAACGCGGATTTACGCTGCTGGAAGTGATGGTCGCGACGCTCATCATGGGCATTGCCGTGGTGGGTTTGCTATCGGGGATCTCGACTTCCATGCGGCACACGGCGCGTCTCACGGAATACGACCGCGCCGCCATGCTGAGCCGCACCAAAATGGATGAGCTGTTGCTGGATCGCAAGCTGCCACAGAATCAGGTTATTGGAGGACGCTTCGACGCCGAGATGGGTTGGCAGGCGAGGGTTCAGCCATTCGAATCGCTGCCGGATTCAGGTCCCGGGGCGCCGGTTTTAGAGAAAATATCGCTAGAGGTTTGGTGGACTTCCGGCGATAAAAAAAAGACAACGTCACTCGAAGCGTATCGACGAGGGCTGATTCCACAGCCGGATGTGGTTCAGTGAGGTCCAAACGTGAAACGGGCCTGACGCTGATTGAAGTGATGATCGCGGTGTCGCTGGTGGGCCTGCTATCGGTTGGAATGTTGACTGCCATCCGCATCGGCTTGGGCGCAATGGGCCGCGCCAATGAACATCTGATGGACAATCGCCGCGTTGCCAACACACGCAAAGTTTTGGAAGCGGAGATCGCGGGTTTCGTGCCCGTCACAGCCATCTATCGCCCAGAACAGGAAGAACGCACGCAATCGATGATGTTCTTTGAGGGCGAACCGCAGAGCATGCGCTTCGTATCGTCGTACTCGCTGGGGGAGGCGTGGCGCGGCGATCCGCAGATCCTCGAATTCCAAGTGATTCCAGGAGAAAAGAATTTTGGCGTGCGGCTGATCGTTAATGAGTGGCGGTACACAGGCCCACGCTCGGCGGGAATTTTCTGTTTGGGTCATGTCGCCGATCCCACGACAGGGGCTCAGTTGTCGCGATTCCGCCCAATCGAAGCTGGGCCACATTCATTCGTGCTCGCCGACAAATTGCGCTATTGCCGCTTCTCGTATTTGGAGCGAATGCCGCAGCCGAAATGGCAGACGTGGCACAATTCCTGGATTCTGCCGCGCTGGCCCAACGGCGTGCGCATTGAAATGGAACCGCTCGAAGAGAAATCGGGCAGACTATCGCTCGGGACGCTGGTCGCGCCGCTGCGCGTGAACCGTTCACCGGACTATGGCTTCTCAGACTAAAGCGCGGTGCCAGCAAGGCAGCGCTTTGCTGGCCGTGATGTGGCTGGTCGCGGCCCTCTCCGCCATCGCCTTCAGCCTGGCAAGCACGGTCCGCGGAGAAACTGAGCGCACCGCGACTTCCATCGACGACGCGCGCGCTTACTATCTCGCCGCGGGCGCCATCGACCGCGCCATCCTATATATGGAATGGGGCGGCAAGATGTACCACCCTGGAATGAGTTTTTTTGACTTCCCATTCGAAACCGGCCAGGTCCGCGTCGAGATCATTTCAGAAACCGCGAAACTGAGCGCGAACTCCGCCAAACCCGAAGAAATTTACAAGCTGCTTCAGGTTTTGGGCGCGACTGAAGCCAACGCGCAGGAAATCACCGAAGCAATTTTGGACTGGCGCAAACCCGTGCCGGCGGACACCACCACACCGTTCGATGCGTATTATAGATCGCTGCGTCCGTCTTTTTCGGCGCGGCACTCGTCTCTTGTAGAGACCGAAGAACTGCTGCTTGTGAGGGGAATGACGCCGGATTTGTTTTACGGAACCTACGAGCATGTGACGCCGCCTAACGCGAAGCCGCGCTTAGTGCCGCGCGGCGGCCTGCGCGACTGCTTGTCGGTGTACGGCTCCGCGTCGAGTTTCGACGTGAACACCGCCCCGCCAGCGGTTCTGGCGACGATTGGCCTATCGCCTGACCAGGTTGCCGCGATCATTGAGAGGCGAAACCGAGAACCGTTCAAAAGTCGCGGGGAACTCCTGCA
>JANYJA010000149.1 GCA_025358575.1 Terriglobia bacterium | reverse complement strand
CAAGCTAGCCATTGCCGCATCCAGATCTAAGTAACCGGCGCCGACGGTGAAGATGTCGTACTGAATTACGAACGTTTGACCGGTTATCGTATCGGTAATCGACGATGTGCGCGGAAAAGCTTTGGACGCTGTCTTCATCAGCCTGGCTTTGACTTGGTCTGGGTTCAGGCTCTGCTGCCCCAAGAGAGCTGCCACTGCGCCGCTCGTTACACCGGTCGCCATACTGGTGCCGCTCAGCATGAAATATTTCGAATCCTGGCCTCCAGGGTTTTTCATGTACGCCGCCGAAGGAATCAGGTTGGCTGCTTCCGTGGTTTCCAACGTTGCGCCCGGATCGAGGATTGAAAAAATCCGGTTGCCCGGCGCAATAAGGTCCGGCTTAAGGATGTGATCTCCCGGGGACGGGCCCTTGGAACTGTAAGTCGTCATCAGATCGTCGGAGCGTTGCGGAGTTCCTCTCGTGTTCATTGCTCCGACAGTGATCACCAGAGGGTCGTTTGCCGGTGCCGTGATGGTCGCGTAGCCGCTTGTGTTTAACGCATTGCTGCGACCGAAGTTTCCCGCAGCCACCACTACCGTGATGCCTTTCAGCCAAGCTCTTTCGACCTCCCGGCACAGGGGATCATCTTTATAGCTCTCAAATACAGGGCGTCCAAGCGATAAATTGATGACTTTGACGTTGTAAAGATCTTTGAGCTGAATGGCACGTTCGATCGCCCTGATGACCGAAGAATCCGATGACCGTCCCAGCTTGTCCAAGACTTTTAGATTCAAAAGTGTCGCTCCGGGAGCAATTCCGTGAATCGTGAATAGGTAATTCGCGCCAGTTGAATTTGCGCCATTGCCGGCAATCGTGCCCGCGATATGCGTTCCATGACCGTATAGGTCATCCACCGACTCGCCTGGCACAAAACTTTCTGCATACACCACTCTCGGAGAGAGACTGCCCAGCAGACTCCACGAGCCGCTTCCAATCAGATCGTTATTGACATAAATCCCGCTGTCGATGATGGCGACTCCAATGTTCTTGCCCTGAGCGAAGTTCGGCATCCCCGCGTTGTACGAGTTCGGCTGGATAGTTTGGGGCGCGTAATCGTAGGCGGGCAGCGTGCTCCCGTTGCCCTGCACCTGGTTATCGACCGATATATGAATCACTCCCGGCAGGCTCGCGAGTCCCGGTATCTGGCTCATCGTCGTGGCGCATACCTTCAGAGTGGGCAACAAGACGGCCAGAGTTGCGGGGCTGCAAACCGAATTCAGTGCGCTGAGAAGGAGCGAACCGTCGTCCTGGATCAGCACCTGAACGCTTTGATCTGGGGCGATATTGGCAAACTGAGGTGACAGCGTTCCAGCGTTTGCCAGCCCTGCAACCGCCAATAGCGTACTTAGATACTTCGTGACAACCCGGCGTGCCCGGCTGCCAGTGTGAAGCCGAAATTCCATCATTAGCTTTTCCTCCTGAGTATTGAACACAACAAAGCAATCGGCGCTTAAAGGCGAAATATTTAGGGCAATAGGACGATGCTTTTATTCTTAGGACCAGATGAAAATAATAGCTATAACCCTACAAATACTTCGCGAGGCGGCATCTGTAACGGTCCAGATAGCGCGGTGGCAGCCTCGGTTAAGGCGTCAAGATCGCCCATCGTAAACGAGTCGCATTCCCGGCGGTAGAGCGTCAGCACTCCAATGACTCCGCCGTTTGCGCTTACGGGAACGGAAAGAGCGGCCTTCAAAGCGTCGAATCGCGATGAGTGCTTCATATAGTCGGATTCGACGGAAGGATTGCCGTTAACGATCGCCATGCCGTGTTCGGCTACCCAGCCGGATAGCCCTTCCCCTAAGACTAAGTTGGAATCGAAAATCCCGTAGATATCGGTTTTAGAGCTATAAGGCACAAGCGTGCGGCCCTGGCGCTGATAAATTACCATCGCATCAAAAGCGACCAGGTCGGGTAATAATGAGCGGAGCGTATCAAACAAGCTCTCGGCTTCGGGACAATGTCCGATAGCCGCGGCAAGTTCAGCTTGTCGCCGGGTTCGCTCCGTTGGCGCAGACCTCAATTGCTCCAGATTGGGAGAATGCTCGTTGTCAAAGGATGCCGCCTGCGCCAACTGCGCAAAACCCGCAGCCGGGGCCGCGCCTCTCTCGATTCGAATGTCGAGCGACAGCTTTTGGATACCTTTCTCACTTCTGGCTTTCAGTTCCAGCTCCGCGGATCGCGTGACGAGCACCCTGACAACGTCCGGATCGAAACTGGCTCCCGCTTCCGCCTCGATGATGCCGACCGCTTCACTTAGAGGTAAAGCCCGCCGATACTGACGATCGGACGCCAGCGCGTCCAGACAGTCAACGGCGGCAAGGATTCTGGCTCCCAAGGGAATTTGCACACCAACGAGGCCATCTGGATAACCCTTTCCATTCCATTTTTCGTGATGTCCCCGCACGAGGGGAGCAACCGGGTAAGGAAACTGAATTCGTTCCACCAGTTCCGCGCCAACTACCGTATGAGTCTTCATAATGTTGAACTCTTCCGGCGTCAGTTTCCCAGGCTTGGCGATAATGTACTCTGGAATCGCGATTTTTCCAATATCGTGCAGGAGCGCCGCCGCCCTCAGCGCCTGCAGCTCTATCTCTCCCATTCCCAATTCTTTTCCGACTTCCACCGCGTAAATCTCGACCCGCTTCAAATGATCGTGAGTGCATTCGTCTTTGGCTTCAATCGCGAGAGCCAGCGCCTCGATCGTCCGACGATGAAGAGCGGCGACCTCTTCCGCGTGAAGCCTTTGCTGCTCGGCCCTCGCCGTCGCCTCCTCTAAATTCTCGACGTACAAACGATGTGATCGGTAAACCACGTAAAGCACGGGGAGCAAAAGCAGCGCAGCCTCCCATCCCACTATGCGGTTTGCCTGCGTCATGAACCACGCCAGCGCGGCCCCTGTCAGATAACTAGGAAACGACCAGAAATACGAGGTTTTCCAAACCTGCACGGCATTCCCTCCTTCAGTCAGTGCGATCACCAATGCGATCAGGAAGGTGTTGGAAATGAAAAACACCGTGGTTGTGAGCACAAAGCTGCGTAGATCGGGGGCATGATGAAAGGAATAGGCGGCTCTCAATGCGATCTCTACACTGGCTACGCTGAACAAGACCTGCGACACACGTGGGCGGGACTTGGCATGAAAGATGCATTGGGCTAAGGTCGCCAGGCAGCCCAACAGCAGCGTTTCTCCGAGACTCAGTTCGGCAATGCCGATCAGCAGGAAGACAAAATTGATAGAAAGCGTTCCTAGAACCGAAGGTAGTTTGACTTTCATGCCCGCCGAGGCGAGGGCAACAATGATGTATGCAACCAGCCGCGCCAGATTGTGGCTAGTAAAGGTATAGAGGCCGGCTGTCAAGACGGCTGCGCCCAAACCGACAACAGTGCCGATATACGCCCGCTGAAGATGGGAGCTGTTCATCCTAATTTTCTGAAGAGGGCAACACCTTAGCCGTCAGCGGCTAACGAGGAAACCGTTTTTAGCTCTTTCGAAAGGAATATCGGCTGGTTCCGAAAATACTTTATGGGCGTCCAAGGCAAAAGCTTGCTAAGTCTTGTGTTTTCCTCCAAGATGCCTTTGTGTGGCAGCGAAATGGCGCGGAGACGGCCAAAAGTTGGGTCCTGGTGGCTTCCATCCTTGGCTCAAGCATGGCTTTCATTGACGGAACGGTCGTGAATGTCGCCTTGCCGACGCTCCAATTTAGCCTTCACGCCAGCCTGCCGGAAATGCAATGGGTGGTTGAAGCCTACGCTCTTCTTCTCGCAGCCCTGCTATTGGTTGGCGGCCCGCGGGCGATCGATACGGCCGCCGCAAAGTGTTTCTTATCGGTGTCTCCCTTTTCTCCGCTGCCTCCGCTGGGTGCGGACTCGCCCGAAATGTTTCGGAGCTCATTGCGATGCGCGGCGTCCAAGGCGTCGGCGCCGCGTTGCTCGTTCCGGGAAGCCTGGCCCTGATCGGTTCGGCGTTCGCGGCCAGCGAGCGCGGGCGCGCCATCGGCACATGGTCTGGCTTCACGGCAATCACCGCGGCCATTGGGCCGGTGCTGGGCGGGTGGCTGGTGCAAAACTCGTCCTGGCGTTGGATCTTCTTTCTGAATCTGCCGATCGGCGTGGTCGTCGTTGCAATCGGCTTGTGGCGCGTCCCGGAATCCCGCGGCGGCAATGCGACGGCCCCGCTGGACTGGATCGGCGCTCTTCTGGCCACGGCGGGTCTGGCGGGAATTGTATTCGCATTGGTCGAATGGGGCCAGAGCAGCCTATGGACACTTCCGGTCGGCGTCGCCGGCGTGCTCTGCCTGCTCGCTTTCCTGGCTTTTGAATCGAAGGTTTCCGCGCCGATGCTGCCCTTGGACATGTTCCGGTCCCGCAACTTCGGCGGTGCGAATCTGCTAACGCTTTTCCTCTACACGGGACTTTCCGGTATGCTCTTTTTCCTTCCGCTCAACCTGATTCAGGTTCAGGGATACTCGGCAACGCAAGCGGGAGCCGCCCTGCTTCCCTTCATCGTCTTGATGTTCCTGCTCTCGCGTTGGTCCGGAGGCCTCACGGAGCGCTTTGGCGCGAGATTGCCGCTGGTCATCGGGCCGTTGATCGCCAGCATCGGCTTCGCACTGTTCGCCATTCCCGGGATGGGAGGCAGCTACTGGACGACTGTGTTCCCCGCCGTATTTATTCTCGGATTGGAATGGCCATCAGCGTTGCGCCACTCACCACCACGATAATGAGCTCGGTCGATCACAACCGCGCTGGCATCGCATCGGGCATTAATAACGCTGTTTCGCGGCTTGCGGGGTTGTTGGGAGTTGCGGTCTTTGGCGTGCTGCTTATCGCGGTGTTCAACGGGAGCCTTGACCGTCGGCTCGGTGCGCTATCGGTGGCTCCTGAAATCAAGAATCGAATCCATGCGCAGCGCGCGAAGCTGGCCGCCGTGGAGACTGACGACGCGCTGGGCCGCCGGGCGATCCAAGACTCCTTCATCGACGGATATCGAACCGTTCTTTGGTGCGCTTTCGCTTTAGCTCTGGCAAGTTCCGTAACGGCGGCGCTGCTGATTCGGAATGATGCCAGGAAAACCCTTTAGAATAGAGAATTGATCCACACTTTAATGAACATCCGCCTTACCGGAGCACTCGTAGCTCTGCTTGTTTCACCCTTGGCACTGCAATCCCAGACCGTCACCTTTCACACTAATGAAGGCAATATAGACGTTACCTTGCGACCCGACAAAGCGCCGAAAACGGTCGCCAATTTCCTCAGTTACGTAAATAGCGGCGCCTTCAACAATTCCGTCTTTCACCGCTCCGTTAAAGGCTTCATCATTCAAGGCGGCGGCTACCAGTTAGTGAGCGGTAAGCTGGCGCAGATCACCGCCTTGCCGCCTGTCGTCAACGAGTTTAGCCTTTCCAACATACGTGGCACGATTGCGATGGCGAAACTGGATGGCGACCCAAACAGCGCCACCGACGAGTGGTTTTTCAATCTCGCCGACAGCAACGCTTCAAGCCTCGACACTCAGAATGGCGGATTCACCGTTTTCGGACAAGTCGCCAACGATGCCAGCCTTGCCGTAATGGATAAAATTGGCGCGGTTCCGATATTCAGCTTAGGCGCGCCCTTCGACACCATACCGCTCATCAACTACAGCGGCAGCGGCACGCCCGCGGATTCCAGTTATGTGCTGGTTACGTCGATCGAACAGCCTGGGACCCCGCCTCCACCCGTCTCCACAACAGCCATCACCGGAATCGTCTCGGCGGGCAGCTTTGGCGGTTACACGTCGGCGGCGCCGGGGTCTTTCATCGAGATCTACGGGACCAATCTCGCTGGCAGCGTGCGAAGCTGGACGGGCAGTGACTTTATCGGCGGCCATGCTCCCATATTTATCGACGGGGTGTTGGTGACCATTAATGGCGAACAAGCGTTTGTCTATTTCGTGAGCCCCGGCCAAGTCAATGTTCAGGTTCCGGCTACCGTGCCGACGGGCCATTCCGTGCCCGTCGTGCTCACCTACGCTCAACAACCTTCGCAGACGGTTTCACTGAACATCGCGAAACTTTCGGCCGGCATTCTCGCGCCACCCTCGTTCTTGATCGGCGGCAAGCAATATGTGGAAGCGCTGCACAGCGGCACTGGAGTGCCTGTTACGCCGACCACAGGTATACCGGGAGTGGTGGGTTTCCCGGCTTCGCGCGGGGAGACGCTGTTGTTCTTCGGACTGGGCTTCGGACCCGTAACGCCCGACACGCCCTCGTTTGCCGGTGAGGTTGCGCAAGGTCAGACTTCGCTCAACACTCCGGTTCAATTCAACTTCGGCACGGTCCCCGGAACTTTGATTTACGCGGGCCTCGCGCCAGGTTTCGTCGGCCTCTACCAGTTCAATGTCACGGTTCCCGTCGGGTCGCCAACGGGCGATGTGCCGCTGCAAGTGCTGCAAGGCGGACAGCCCATCGCCCAAACGCTGTACATTTCCGTGAAGTAATGAGCCGCGATGTCTCGAAGTCCAGCCGGAACGCGCCCGGCCCTGACGCGCGCCAGATTCGTGTGCGCGTCCTCAAGCGGTAGCGACGAAAATGCAAGGTGCCCGGTGGAACAATGAAAACAATCGCGGGCGACGCCTGCGAGTCCGTCGGCAGCTCCGGAAAAAAGTCCGGTCTCGGCATTCGCTTACTGGACTTGAAAGCTTAAGGTCGTTGTAAACGAGCCATTCGGCGTGGCGATGGTAATCGGACCCGACGTCGCGCCGGGCGGGACATTAACAAACACATACTTCGCTGTCTGCGCGCCAACGACCGGCGTTGGCGTCCCATTAAACGAGATGGTGGTTGCGCCAAGCAGGCTGGCACCGGCGAGCAAAACCTTGGTTCCCGCCGGACCGGTTGTCGGATTAAAGCTCCTCACATAAGGCAGCGGTCTGGGAAGACCGACATCCAGGCTCCAGACCGAACCAAAGGTAGCCGGACCCAAGTTCAAAGCAGTGCCGTACAATTTTCCGTCACTGCCTTGTATCATCCAGCAAGCACAGGCGCCTTGCGTATTCAGGTTCATCGTGTATAGCGATATAAGTGCGTTGGTGTTCAGGTCGAGCGAGAACACGCCAGAATTCCCATTCAGCCCCGTCCCAAGTTCTCCGGACGTTGCGCCATATAGCTTGCCGTCGCTTCCCTGAAAGAAAAGTGTCGGCACTCCGTATTTCCTTTGAGGAAATTCGTAGATGGTCTTGAGTTGACCGCTGGGCAGGAAAACCTCGAAAACGGTGCCTGCCTGAGCCAGCCCGCCGACTGGGTTGGTGCCGTAGAGTCGGCCGTTGCTTGCAGCAACGAGGCTGGCGCCGGTAGTGCTAGAGTTTGGGGCGGTAAAACTTCCCAGAGCAGTAAAAACGCCCGCTGGCGTCATGCGATAGACGGTTACGGTCGAATTCAATTTAGCGAGCCCATAAAAATTGCCATCCCCGCCTATCGTCAGCACCGGCAAAGGATACCCCTGAGCTCCAGTGAACGTATAGACTACAGTGAAATTTCCCTGCATGTCGGTCTTGCCAATGTAGGCATTGGGGGTGCTGGCCGACCCCCCGGCGCCGCCCCATAAGAACCCATCCGGCGTCTGCGCCGTGAGAGTAGCGCCGATTCCATTTGAGAAAGGGTAGCTCGAGACTCTGCTTGCTAACCCTATGGCAACGAGCGGGAAGCCGGTTTGTTGATTACGCTGGTAAGCACTCTGGTAAAAGCGACTATCGATACCCTGCATCACAGGGAACGAAAGGAACATGCTGTTGCCCAACCCCGTGATATATTTCAAGCCTCCGGCACTTGATACGGAGAAGACAGCGGACCCAGTTGTACTTTGTCCGTTGTCGACCGTGCCTCCATAAAACATTCCGGGGCTCACCTCGATGAGACCTTCGGGGCTTCCGTTATTGCCTCCGAATACGCCCAAAAGCTGGAAAGTTGGTGCTTGGCCTGCCGCAATCCCCGCTAACGTAAGCTGGGCGATTGAAAACAGCGCGATTTTTTTTAGATTGTTGTAAGTAAATATTTGTCCCATATTTTCCCTTGAGCTCGATTAAGATACTTTAGTTGGTGCCATAAACTAGAATCCCTTTGTTGTACGTGGGCACGTAAGCACGCCCTTTGATGACAATTGGCGAGGCAAAGGACGCAACATGAAAGTCGTCAGCTTGGTGCTGCGGGCAACTCGGGACTACGTCAGAGCTCACTTGGTTGCTGCTCCACAAACACGAAAGATCACTCGCTTTCACGGCCACCAAATAGCCAGCCGCATTATGCAGCGCAGGGTTGTTGCCAGACTGCGTAGTCACAACCGCCCACACGATTGCATTGGTGGTGCCGTTTGATGTGACGCTAACCATCCCTCCCGGATAACCCGACCAATCGTAACCGGGGGACGTCGCTGTCGTGGGTGTGCCAAAATTGCCCGCTGAATATGTAAACTTAGCCAGTTTTTCAAACCACGGCCAGACAAATAGCGTTTGGCTATTGAACAGACCCATGGCGTGCGGCTCATGGCATACCTGGTAATTTGCGGTCGTGCATAGCGCGCCGTTACCCTGGAAACTCCCAGTATTTTGATCCGATGTGGAATTATATCCTCCGGGGCTGCTTTGTTTCATCACATAGGCATTTCCTTGCTTATCCATCGTTACGGCCAATGGCGTGGACGATCCCAGATAAGTGTTTGAAAAAAGGGTAACGCCGGGGATTCCCAAGTCCCAGTCCCACTGATTCAGCGTGGCATACGCGCGTGGCGTGAAATACGTGGCGCTGCCCGATGGGAGCGCCGTGCCGGCCGGGAACTTTAGAACTGACTCGCCGGAATCCAGCAAATTCGAGCCGGAATCCCGGAGGAAGCCGCCATTCCCGTCGGCCACGAAGACATCGCCGCTGCTATTTGCCGCCGGCCCCCTTCCCGTCATCCAGACTCCGGCCCCATGTCCACAAGGGTTAGCCGGGTCGGGTGTTTGAGTGCTATCGCAGTTCGGGGTTGAACCCGCGGGCGGGCTCGTCGGCCCCGTCGGTGTGGTAGCGAACGGACCAAACGCGTTGGAGAGATTGCTTGTTTTTATCGGAAAAACCCAGCCGTGATATGCCTTACTCTCATCAATGCCAGCGCCGAACGCAACGTAGATCAAATTGCCGTACGTGCTTGTGTTGACCTCAAGTAGAGCAGCTCGTTGTAAAGATGCATTTGCAGAGAATTTGATACACGGGTTCGGATTTCCTGTGCCGCATATCGTGGTCTGTGAATCAGCATCGCCAGAGGCGGCAACGGTCGCAGTGATCGGCTGTGCAGTTTGCGAATCTGTACCATCGGCAAGGTTGAGCGCATTTATGTACCAATACTGGTGGTTATTTGAGTCTACGCACATGCTTGTCACGTACATTTTATTGCGCTGATGTCAATGACGGGTGTCGAGACCACCCCAGCAAAAGGGAGTGTCGCGACCGGCAAGGTTACAGGCTGCCCACCAACCCCATTGACATCACAGTTGTGGTACAGCGCAGTACTGCCAACCGAATATGCGTCGTCCCTTGCCCAATAAATCTTCCCCTGATAATTGATCGTTCCGCCATGCTGGGTTAGGCTTCCGCTCGTTGTAAAGTCGTTGGCATCATAGGCATAGACCGTTCCCTGGAGCGTAGCCACGAACACCACATCGTTAGTACCGTTTCCAATCGCTAGCCCCGGGACATAGAGCGGCTGGGCGTAAACAGGGGCCACTCCCAAGTTAATCGTGACGCCAGGGTCAGTTACGTAAAACTTACGGCGCTGGGTAAAAGTGGAAAAATCGGTGCTCGGTGTTAACGTGGACTCGTGAGAGTTCCAGCTATCTCGTGAAATGTCGTATTGCCCCGTGAGCACGCAGGGCGGTGTCGAGGTTAAGCACGTCTGTGCTGAGATCACCCCCCCCCGCAACAGACGAAAGCAGCGACTGACGGCACTAATGCCAGACGAAAGCAACGGATAACCGGACTTAGCGCGTATCGATGCACCATTTAGCACACTCCAATAACAAGAGTCTAGACTTTAACTCAATCGCACGAAAGATTCAACCATTTTTTTTAAAGTCGGCAAGATCTCCATCAGACAGTTAGAAATTAAAACGAGTAATTCGCAATTTACTTAGATTCCCAGAAACCTTCGTAACTGTAAATCCAACGTCTTCGCGCACCTTAGCGCTTTCGTGGCTTGGATGGACCGCGAACTCACGATATTTGCAATGGCCGATTTCTGCCCAGCTTGGGGTCGGCACTCGCTTACTGGACTTGAAAGCTCGAGGTCATCGTAAACGAGCCCTTTCGGCGTGGCGATGGTAAGCGGGCCCGACGTCGCGCCGGACGGGTTGGCCGTCGGATGTCCCCATTTCCTTTTTGCCTCCATTAATGAGAGACTTTCGGGTTGCGGGCAACAACCCGCGCCGGAGGTTTTCCATGAAGCACTTGCTGCCCCGAGTTGTCGCCATTGCGGCGGGAGGAATTTTGCTGATGTCGGCCTATCACCGGACCAATTCAGCGTCCATGGTAACGGACGCCGCCAATCACTTCCTGAACTCGCTCACTCCCGAACAGAAGGCCAAAGCCGTCTTTGAGTTCAAAGACGACGAGCGCATGAACTGGCACTTCATCCCCAAGGAGCGCAAAGGTCTCGCGATTCGGGAGATGGAACCGTATCAAAAGCATCTCGCCGATGTTCTCCTCATCGCCGGATTGAGTCAGCAGGGCGCCATGAAGGCCCACACCATCATGAGCCTGGAAGACGTCCTCAAGACGATGGAGAACGACAATGGCGAAAAGCGCAATCCAGAGAAATATTACTTCAGTGTCTTCGGCACGCCATCGGATGCGGGCGTGTGGGGCTACCGCATCGAAGGCCATCATGTCAGTCAGAATTACACCGTGTCGAATGGCATCGTGATCGACGGGCCTAGTTTCTTCGGGGCGAATCCGGCCGAAGTGCGGCAAGGTCCGCGTGCCGGCTTGCGAGTTCTGGCGGCGGAAGAGGACATGGGACGCGATTTGCTGACGTCACTCGACGATGGGCAGAAGAAAATCGCCATTGTCGACCCGGTTGGATATAAAGAGATACTCACCGAAGCCTCGCGCAAGGCCGCGCTCAATGGCCAGCCGTCCGGCATTTCGGCGTCGAAGATGAGCTCCGCGCAGTATCAAAAACTAGTCGATCTGCTCGATTTGTACGCGCACAACCTGCCCGACCAGATGGCGCAAGCGCGCATGGATAAGGTTAAGCAGGCGGGCAAGAGCATTTTCTTCGCGTGGGCGGGCGGCCCTGCGAAGGGTGATCCGCATTACTATCGAGTCCAAACATCGACATTTCTCGTAGAATACGATGACACGCAAAATGGCGCCAACCACATTCACACGGTATGGCGCGATTTCAATGGCGATTTCGGGCTGGATATGCTCCAGCAGCACTACCAATCGAGCCACGCCAACTAGAATTTCGGGCTCTCAGTCTCGATGCATCGCAGGGCGTTCCTTTCCATAGCAGCGGCCTCCGCCGCCATGGCAGAGACGACCGTGGGACAAGTGTTCCCATCCGAGTTTCGCAAGTACGGGGACCCGGCGACGGAACTCGAAGTCATTCGCCTGACTAACCCCGAGAACTCGACGCTGCTGCCCGCGCCCAGCCAGCGTGCGGTCTCGCGGAAGTCGGCTTTCCTTCTCTGTTCAAGCGAGCGATCCGGTTCGCTGCAGGCAATGCGGATCGATTTGAAGTCGGGCCAACTGCGGCAACTGACGCAAGTGGCGGCGCTCGACCCGCGATCGCCTACGCTACTGCCTGACGAGCGAGGCTTCTGCTTTTTTGATGGACAAGTCCTCAAGCAAGCGGCCTTCGGCAATCTGCGCGAACGAGACGTGTACCGCATTCCAGATGCGTTCGCGCGCACGCCCGGTTTCAACCTCAGCGACGACGGCGTGAATGCCGTTTTCTTCGAGAAGCAGCAGAACGTTTCACGGCTCCGCTTAGTTCATATGGCGAAGGGCGATGCGTCGACGGTGGTTGAGTTGAACACCGAAGCATCGGACCCGGTGATCCGGCCTAAGCGCACTCAGATTCTCTATCGACAGGCCGATGGATCGTTGTGGCTGATCAACATGGATGGCAAGCAGAACCGTCAGTTGAAGATTGAACCCGGCATCACCGGACCTGCGCGATGGGCACCCGGAGGTCGCACAATTCTCTATCTGCACTTCCCGCAAGATACGTCGCAACTTGTGACGTTGCGCGAACACACCCCGGATGAGAATGCCGATAGGTTACTCGCCAAGACGAGTCAGTTTTCGGGGTTTGGGTCGAATGGTGACGGGTCGGTGTTCGTGGGGGCAAGCCGGAGTAAGGCTTCGCCGAATATTCTGATTTTGTTGAGATCGGTGCGGCGGGAGTTAACGCTGTGCGAGCACAAGGCGACGGACCCAGCGCAAGTGGAACCGATCTTCTCGCCGAACAGCCAGGACATATTTTTTCAAAGCGACCGGCACGGTAAGCCGGCGATTTACCGGGTTAAGGTGGAGCGGTTTGTGGAGGAAACCGACGAAGGATAAGCGCTCCTGTTCGATGTCGCCGGGAAAAGCGTGTCCCATCCTGGATGCTGGTACGGAGTATGGTATTCTCCGGGTGTGAGTATCGCTCGCAAGATCACAATCGAGGTTCCAGTCGAACTCCTGGAGAGAGCCCAGGAGGCTAGCGGAACGGGTGTCACTCAGACCGTTCGCGCCGGTCTCCAACTGATTGCTGCGTCGCAAAATTACGCGCGGCTCCGCGCACTTCGGGGAAAAATTCGGTTCTCGCGCAGCGCCGCGGAACTGAAGACCGATCGGTGATCTCCGCCGACACGAGCACCTGGATCGCATTCCTGCAGGGAGAGCCCGGTGACGATACAGACTTGTTGGATCGCGCCCTTGCCGATAAGCTGGTTGTTATGGCCCCTGTGGTTCTGACTGAGCTTCTGAGCGATCCGAAGCTGGATGCCGGGATTGGGCGAACGCTTGCCGGCTTGCCTTTGCTGGAGCTTCGATATGGGTTTTGGGAACGTGCAGGCCACTTGCGAGCGGTGGTCCTCGCCCGGCGGCGAAAAGCGCGCCTGGGAGACGCGTTGATCGCACAGGTCTGTGTAGATCATCAGGTTCCTCTGCTCACGCGCGACCGCGACTTCCGTGCTTTTGCTGAAGCCGCCGATCTTCAAATCGTCGCAGAAACGTAAACGCAATGCCTCCGCGGCGGCAACCCTTCTTTAGGTGTCTTCCCGCTTACGATTGCAAACGCATGTCCCTGCCGGTCATCTCTTTCGGCTGCTCGACGCCGAGAACTCCGAGGATAGTGGGGGCGATATCTTGCAACGCGCCGTCGGGGCGGAGTTTCACGTTGGTATCGTCGAGCAGCAAAAATGGCACCGGGTTCAGCGTGTGATAGGTGTGCGGGCCGCGAGTTACAGGGTCGATCATCATTTCGGCGTTGCCGTGGTCGGCGGTGATGATCCATGTTCCGTTCTTCCGCTTGAGAGCTTGGTAGATATCTTCGAGGCAGCCGTCCACGGTTTCGACCGCGCGGATGGTCGGCGCGATCTGGCCGGAGTGTCCCACCATGTCCGCGTTGGCGAAGTTCATGACGATTACGTCGAAGTCGCGGGAATCGACGGCGTTGACGATTTTTTCAGTGATCCCCGCGGCGCTCATCTCGGGCTTTAGATCATAGGTAGCGACTTTGGGTGAGGCCACCATCTCGCGCTCTTCGCCGGCGTAGGGCTTCTCGTTACCGCCATTGAAGAAGTAAGTAACGTGCGCGTATTTCTCGGTCTCGGCAACGCGCAGGTTCTTCCAATTCTGCGCGGCGAACACGTTAGCGAGGATGTTGTTCGGGTGTTCTTTCGGAAGCACGAACGGGACCGTGAAGCTCTTATCGTACTGGGTCATGGTGGTGTAGTGCAGGTTATTCGGGTGTTTCAGCGGTCCAGTGGTCAGAGCCTCGGTCATTTCGCGTCCGCGATCGGCGCGGTAGTTGAAGAAGATGACGGCGTCTTCGTCGCGGATCAGGCCGACGGGCTGGTGTCTGGCGTCGACAATCGTTAGGGGCTCGATGAACTCATCCGTGACGCCCTTTTCATAAGAGCGCGTGAGAGCGGCGATGGGGTCGGGTGACTTCTCACCTTTGCCGAACACCATGGCATCGAAAGCCTTCTCGACTCGGTCCCAGCGCTTGTCGCGATCCATGGCGTAATAGCGTCCCGACAGTGAGGCGATCTTGCCGGAGCCGAGCTCGCTCATCTTCTGCAGCAACTCCGAAATGAACTCTCTGCCGGAGTTCGGTCCAGTATCGCGACCGTCCATGAAGCAATGCACGAAGACATGCTCCACGCCTTCCTGCCGCGCCATTTGCAATAGCGCGTAGAGATGCGTCAACTGTGAGTGCACGCCGCCCGAACTGCACAGCCCGAGCAAGTGCAAGCGCCGCGTGCGCGCGTGCTTCATGCTCTCGATGAGAACGGGGTTTCGGAAGAACTCGCCGTTCTCTATCATGAGATCGATGCGCGTGACTTCCATGCGCACGATGCGCCCAGCGCCGATGTTGAGATGGCCGACTTCGCTGTTACCCATCTGCCCGTGCGGCAATCCGACAGCCTCGCCGGACGTGCGAATCAGCGTATTCGGAAAGTCGCGAAGCAGCCGGTCGTACACCGGCTTGCGGGCTTGCGCAATCGCGTTGCCTTCGGTGACGGGCGAGAAACCCCACCCGTCCAGAATGGTCAGGATCAGCGGTTTGGGTCGCGGCATTACTGGCGGAAAGCCTTTCGGCCGGCGAACTGCGCGGCGTCGCCGAGCTTCTCTTCGATGCGCAGAAGCTGATTGTATTTGGCGATGCGGTCAGTGCGGCTGGCGGAGCCGGTTTTAATCTGTCCCGCGCCAGTGGCAACCACAAGGTCGGCGATGAAGGGATCTTCCGTCTCACCCGAGCGATGCGAAACGATGGAGGCGTAGCCGGCGCGGGCGGCGGTCTGCATGGCGTCGAGTGTTTCCGTGAGCGTGCCGATCTGATTCACCTTTATGAGAATGGCGTTCGCGGTTTTGGTGTCGATGCCGCGCTGCAGGCGCTCGGTGTTGGTGACGAACAGGTCGTCGCCGACAAGCTGCGTCGTGCTTCCGAGAGCGTCGGTGAGCATCTTCCAGCCGGCCCAGTCGTCTTCAGCCATGCCATCTTCAATCGACATGATAGCGGGATACTGGCGTTTCCAATTGACCCAGAAATCGACCATCTGCTCGGAAGTGCGTTCGCTCTTATCGGACTTCTTGAAAACGTACTTGCCGTTCTTGAAGAACTCGCTGGCGGCGGGGTCGAGCGTGATTCCGATCTGCTCGCCGACCTTAAAGCCGGCCTGAGCGATGGCTTCATGCACCAATTCAAGCGCTTCGTCGTTTGACTTCAAGTTGGGCGCGAAGCCGCCTTCGTCGCCAACGGCGGTGGAGTAACCTTTCTTCGAGAGCACTTTCTTAAGCGTGTGGAACACTTCGACGCCCATGCGCAAGGCTTCGGAAAACTTCTTGGCACCGAAGGGCGCGATCATGAATTCCTGCACGTCAACGGAGTTATCCGCGTGCGCGCCGCCGTTGAGAATGTTCATCATGGGGACGGGCAGAACGCAGGCGCCGACGCCGCCGAGATAACGATAGAGCGGAGTGCGCTGTGATGCAGCAGCCGCGCGGGCATTGGCCATGGAGACGGCAAGAATGGCGTTAGCACCGAGGCGGCCTTTGTTCGCCGTGCCGTCGAGATCGATCATGATCTTGTCAATCTTGGCTTGCACCGTGGCATCGTGGCCGAGCAGGGCGGCGGCGATCTCGCCGTTGATATGGGAGACGGCTTTGAGAACTCCCTTCCCCAGATAGCGCCTGGCATCGGCATCGCGCAGTTCGACGGCTTCATGCTCGCCAGTGGACGCGCCAGAGGGCACGGCCGCGCGGCCCATACTGCCATCGGCCAGAAATACATCGGCTTCCACGGTGGGGTTGCCGCGCGAATCTAAGATTTCAATTCCGGTAACTCTAACAATTGTCGACAATCTTCTAGCTCCTGTTTTTATAGTGACTTATTCGCCGGGCGAAGGCACGACGACGATTCCGGACTCGGTGACGAGATAGCCTTTTTCCCGATCTTTGTGGGCGTCGTAGCCCACAACGCTGCCTTCGGGAAGGTGCACGCCCGTATCTAGAATCGCACGATGAACCCGCGACTTGCGGCCAATAGTGACGTTCGGCATCAAGATGGAACTGTCGACTTCGCAGAAGCTGTTGACGCGAACTCCGGGAGAGAGAACGCTGCGGTTTACGCGGCCGCCCGAGACAATGCAGCCGTGAGAAACGATGGAATCGACGGCGACACCCATGCGCTGGCCTTCCTGCGCGAAAACAAATTTGGCCGGCGGCTGCTGCACCATCTTGGTGCGGATGGGCCAGCGCAGGTCGTAGAGGTTGAACTCGGGTGTCACGTTCACCAGATCCATGTTGGCTTCGTAGTAGGAGTCGATGGTGCCGACATCGCGCCAATAGCGGGCCGCTTTGGCGTTGATATCGACAAAATCATAGGCAATGACCCGGCGGCGGGAAAGCAGGGCGGGAATGACATCATGGCCGAAATCGTGGGACGAGTTGGCGTTATCGGCGTCGCGCTGAAGCTCATCCACCAGAGCCTTGGTGTTGAAGATGTAGATTCCCATGGACGCGCTGACCATCTGGGGGTTGAAGAAGGAGGGGCAAGGCTTTCCATGCTGGGGCTTCTCTTCGAACCCGGTGATGTGGTGGTCGGCTTCAATGCCCGCGATGCCGTAGCGGGAAGCGTCTTCGGGGGGCACTTGGAGCGTGGCGATGGTGACGTCGGCAGCATGCTTATGATGCCAGTCCATCATCGAGCGGTAGTTCATTTTGTAGATGTGATCGGCGGAAAGGATCAGCACGTTGTCGGCATTTTCGGCGATGAGGCTCTGGGTGTTCTGGTAGACGGCATCGGCGGTGCCGAGATACCAGTCTTCGCCGATGCGCTTCATGGGAGGGATGACTTCAATATATTCGCCGAGTTCCGCGGAAAGAATATTCCATCCATCGCGGACGTGGCGGTTCAATTCGAGCGACTTGTATTGTGTTAGGATGAAAATTCGGCGAATATCCGAATTGATGCAATTAGATAGCGTGAAATCGATAATGCGGTAAGCGCCGCCAAAGGGTACCCCCGGTTTTGCGATGTGCCGCGTTAGCGGGAACAGACGTTCCCCCGCCCCGCCTGCCAGCAAGATTGCTAATACACTTTCCATTTTGAGTTATAAGTTTGAATTTGTTACGGTTTTATTCATTTTGGGGCTTGACATTTGCAGTTAACCCCATATGATATCAGTACCTTCTTTGTGCGTTAGCACAAAGGCGGTAAATTTGTGGATGGTCTGGAGGTGTTTTTCGTTTGGCAGAAGTGAAACTTCAAGAGGGTGAGACGATTGAGAACGCCCTTCGCCGCTTCAAGCGTAAGGTCCAGCAAGAGGACATTATTAAAGAGGTCAAGAGACACTCTTTCTACCTGAAGCCAGGTGAGAAGAAACGGGTCAAGCAAGCGCTTGCCCGCAAACGCAACCGGAAGAAGAGTCGCCGGGAAGTGGAATAACGCTGTTTTAGACATGTTTTTTCGGGATGGGCCAGATGGATTTCGAGGATCGAGTTCTGAAATGCACCGATTGCGGTTCAGATTTTGTATTCACCGCGGGAGAGCAGCATTTTTTCGCGGATAAGAGTTTCAAGAATGAGCCCAAGCGCTGCAAGGCGTGTAAGAGCAAACGCCAGGGAGGTGCTCCTTCTGGCAATCATCGAGCGGAGACTACGACCAACTGTTCGCAATGCGGGCGGGAGACGACGGTCCCGTTCCGGCCCACCCAAGGGCG
>JANYJA010000166.1 GCA_025358575.1 Terriglobia bacterium | reverse complement strand
CCTTCTGATCGGCGCGGAGTTCGGCGGAAGGCGGCTTCTCAAAAACCGATTCCGGAATCACGCCGGGATGCCGCTGATTGGCAACGCGCGAAAGCGAGTAGACCAGGGTCTTTGGCACATCGCTGATGACCGCCAAGCCGCCGCACATGTCACCGTACAGCGTGCAGTAACCGACGGCGAGTTCACTTTTGTTGCCCGTGGTCAGCACCAGCGACCCGAACTTATTCGACAACGCCATTAGCGTGACTCCGCGCAGGCGGGATTGCAAATTTTCTTCCGTCACATCTTCCGGAGCGCCATGAAACAGCGGGTGGAGCATGCCGAGAAAATCGTTGTAGACGGGCTTGATGGATGCAATCTCAAAGCGCACGCCAAGATTTTCGGCCAACACGCGGGCGTCGTTGACGCTTCCTTCGGATGAATACGGCCCGGGCATTCCGACGCCGATCACATTTTCGGCGCCCACCGCGTCCACGGCGATGGCTGCGGTCAACGATGAATCGATGCCGCCGCTGAGGCCGATGAGGACGCGCGCAAAACCGCATTTGCGGATGTAATCGCGCGTGCCGAGGACCAGCGCCTCATAGACGGCGTCGCACTCATTATCGAAATCCATGTGCTTCTCGCCCGCGCCTGTCGAGGTATCGACAATCACCAGATCTTCGCGAAAAGATGCGGCGGAGGCGATAACATTCCCGCGCGCATCCATTGCAAAGCTGGAGCCATCGAAGACCAGGGAATCGTTGCCGCCAACCTGATTCACGACCACCGCGGGGACGCAATGGCGGCGCGTGGTGGCCGCGAACAAGTCATGCCGCAGCGCGCGCTTACCCATGTGATATGGCGAAGCGTTGATGCTGATGAGAACGTTGCCGCCGAGCGCGATGAGCTCTTGCACGGGGTCTCGCGCATAGAGCGGCCGCTCCCAGAATTGCTTGTCATTCCAGGCATCCTCGCACACGGCAAGCGCCAGCGTGCTTTCGCCGAGAGGCCATACTCCTTGGCGCTCGCCGGCCACAAAGTTGCGCCCTTCGTCGAAGACGTCATACGTCGGCAACAGCATCTTAACCTGCCGAAAGGCGACTTCTCCGCTGCGAAGAAGAGCCGCGCTGTTGGTAGCCCGCTTACCCGTGGCGGACGTGGAGCGGCCCACGTAACCGACGATGCTGGCTAAAGGCAATTTCGCGGTGCGGCGCGCGAGTTCTTGTAACGCGAATTCGGAACGATCCAGGAAACTTGGCTTTTCGACTAGGTCGCGCGGCGGATACCCCGTGATGCAGAGTTCCGGAAAGACGATCAACTCCGCGCCAGCGTCAGCCGCTCTGGTTGCGAACGCGACAATGCGGTCCGCGTTCCCCGCAAGATCGCCAATGGTTGGATTGATCTGGCCGAGGGCGATACGCATTCAAAACCATTCTATTTCGGCTGCAGCGCTTGTTGCAGTTTTCCCGCGAACGGCGAAATCGACGGAGGAGCAGGAGGGGGTTCTACTACCGCCGCCGGCGCTGACGGCGCTTCCGCCTTTGTTGACGACGGGGTGATAGCAATTGCTACCGGCCCAGCCAGGTACTTCAGCTTCTTTAGCACCACTCTCTCGAGTGCCGAATGATAAGTCGTGAAATCGTTCTGGCTCTGCCGGTCGCCATCGATCAGCGCGCGCATGCACTCCATTTTCGAATCCAAATCGTCGAGGTAATGCAGCAGCAGCGCTTCGGGAAATTGGGGCACCTTGGGAGATCCAAAGTCCAACTGGCCGTGGTGACTGATGATCATGTGCTCGACTAAATTGCGCAGCTCGATGGGGAAATCCGGGAGCCCGCGAAGTTTATCGCCTACCATGCGCAGCGCAATCATCATGTGGCCGAGGAGCTGCCCTTCAGTGGTGTAACCGAAACCGCGCTCGTAGCTGAGTTCGTAGATCTTGCCAATGTCGTGAAGAACGGCGCCCGTGAGAAGCAGGTCGAGATCGATGTTGCCGTAATGCGCGGCGGTCGCCTTGCAGAGACTGCAAAGCGAGAGCACGTGCTCGATGAGTCCGCTGAGAAACGCATGATGGATGCTTTTCGCCGCGGGCGCAATGCGATACCGGCGCGCGACATCTTCATCATCGAGCAGAGCGGTCAGTAATCCGCGCAAATGCGTATTGCCGATGCCCTCAACGATTTGCCGCAACTCCGCCCACATCACATCGGGCGGGCGCTCGGCGGCGGGAAAGTAGTCGGCGAAATCGACTTCGGCGTCTTCCATCTTGCGGATCTTATGAATCGTCAGCTGCGGACGGTTCAGATGGATTTGCGGCATGGCCTTAATCTTGACGAAATCGTCGCGATCAAAGCCGTCGAGGGCCTCGGCGACGTTGTCCCACATCTTGGCGTCGATCTTACCGGTGCGGTCGCTGAGCAGCAAAGAAAGGTAAGGCTCGCCAGTCTTCTTCTCGCGAATTTCCTTCGATTGGACCAGAAACGAGGTGGTGACGGCCTTACCCGGCTCCAGGTCTTTCACGTAAGGTGACTTCATTTCGCGGCGGGCGGCGGCGGAACCGGTGTTACCGTGGGGGGCGGCATTGTGGCCGACTCGCCGCTTCCACGGCGCGGAATTATTTTGAGAAATTTCCGCTTGCGTCCGCGGGCTGCCACTTCCTCTTTCGTGGTGGTTTCGGGCTTGAGCGTTGCCGGGTCTTTCCAGGTGGTGTCCTTGTCCGGGGCGGCACCGCTGTCCACATAGCCGCCGCGAATTTCCAGAAACGCCTCCTGCCGAAGCTTGGTCAAGTAAGCGCGAACGGCGGGCTGCATGCGGGGCATGTACAGCTTCTCCATCACATCGTTCTTAACTTCTTCAAGAGAGGCTTGTCCGGCCGCGTAGCGCTCTTCCACCTTGATAATGTCGAAGCCTTCCGGAGTGCGAATCAAGTCGGTGATGTACCCCTTGTTGGCTTTGAAAACGATCTCTTGAATCTCGGGCTTGAGGTCGCCCTTTTTGAAGGCGCCGAGTTCGCCGTCATTCTGAGCCGTGGCGGCACTGGAATAAGTGCGGGCGAGCTCCGCGAATTTCTCGCCTTTGCGGGCGCGCACCAGAATATCTTTCGCTTTCTTTTCGGCGGCGGCAACGGCGGCCGGAGATTTATCGCCGGTTGAGATCAAAATCTCGCGCAAAAACACCATCTCCTCGCGCACGAAATCTTTCTTGTGCTCCTCATAGTATTTCTGAACTTCATCCTGCGGCACGTTGATCTTGGAGCCGACTTCCTGGCCGATCACCTTCTGCGTCAGAAGGGTGTTCTTCATTTGCTGCTTGAAATCTTCCAGCGTCTGCCCACCCGACTGTTCGCGGATAAATGCCTGGAATTTGTCGGGATCGGTGATCTTGCTCTGCGCCTGAATATCGGCCACGCGGCGCGTGATTTCCGGATCGACGTTGATATTCAAATCCTTGCCGCGTTGCACCAGCAGCAATTGGTCGATCTGATCGCGCAACGCGTCGGCGTGCTTCTGATTAACAGCTTTAGCTAAGTTGTCGGCCGAAATGTTGGGATCCTGCTGACGAATTTCCGCTTCGATCTGCTGCTTGGTCTTTTCCAATTCGCCGCGCGTGATAATTTCGCCGTTGACCTTAGCGGTAATTTCTTCGATGACGCGAACGCGCGGCGCGTCTGCGGCCCCGAGCGAAAAAATGCCGGAAATAGCTCCCACAAGGAGCCAAAACTTGCTGAACATATGATTTCATTATCTCGCAGTTTGATCAGCCAAACTGTCACTTCAACGAATTGAGGTAATCAATTAGCGCCGCAAGGTCCGGGTCGGGAAGAGTCACCGGGGTCATGCCGCCAGCCGTCATCTTTGCTGAAGGGGTTCTTAGCAAAGCGGCCAGGGCCGCGGCGGAAAACCGCGTTTTGATTCCTGCAAGCTTGGGGGCAGCGGCAGTGCCCGCCCCCGTGTCCCCGTGGCAGGCCCCGCAAGACTGGGCCTGATAGAGTTTCTCGCCCGCGACCACCAACGGATCCGTCGGCGCGGCGCTCGAGGACGCTAACGAAGTTTGCGACACTTCAAGCTCAAAGGGCTGCTGGCTGAATTCTTCAGCTGCCTTTTGTTGTGCCAGCAACTGAGTGGCGAAAGCAGGGTCGAGACGATCGTTGCGATAGCTCACGGCTCCCAACCCAAACAAGGCCAGCAATATAAACACGTAAGCGCCGACTGCAATGGGTCGCTTCCAGGGTCGGCGTTCCATTCTGCGATCCAGGAACGGCAAACTTGCAAACAAGAAAGCTACGACGCCGGGGATAACGACCACGCCAAGAAATGACAATGAGCTTGGCCAATATCTTAAATATTGGAAGATTGGAATGTAGTACCACTCGGGCCGAGGCAGGTAGCGGGTGTCCGCCGGGTTCGCTTTGGGTCCGAGGTCAAAGGGCAAAAACTGAGACAGCACAGCCAGCACCGCGATGATTACCAGAGCAAAAAGCGCATCAATGACGACCTGGCGCGGATAGAATGTCTCCGGCGGCAGTTTCGGAGTTAGTGGATCTTCGTGAATCGGGCCGGCGGCACCGGCTTTGCGAAACATATACACGTGCAACGCAATGAAGCTAAATATAGCCGCGGGCACCAGAAAAACATGGGCGACAAAGAACCGGGAGAGCGTCAGTGTCCCCATGTCCACGCCGCCCCGCATGGCGTTCTTGATCCATGCGCCGACGAACGGGATTTCTCCAGCGATATTGGTGCCCACGACGGTCGCGAAATAAGCTTTTTGATCCCAAGGCAGCAGGTAGCCGGTGAAGGCCATGCACAGAGCCAGGGCGAACAGGACACATCCGGAAAGCCACAATAGCTCACGACGCCCTTTATACGAGCCGTATAAGAAAGTCTGGGTCACATGCAGCAGCAGCAAAATCACCATCGCGCTCGAGCCGTAAGCGTGAATACTCCGGAGGAACGATCCGGCCGATACTTGCTTCATGATGTAAGCGACAGTGGTGTGGGCGTGGTCGGCGGACGGCACATAATACAGAGCTAAAAAGGCGCCGGTGATGACCTGCGAGATGAAAACTAACAGCAGCGCCGATCCGAAGACATACGCGAAACGCGCGCCGCCTGGGATGGGCTCGTCCAGTGACTTTCGAAGAATTTCATCGATGCCTGTTCGCTGGTCGAACCAGTGGAACAGGCCGCCCGTCTTAGGGGCGGGACCACGCTCTGGTTCGTTCATCAACCGATCACTTCCTTACCCGGAACCAACTGTCTAAAGTAACGGTAACGGACAATCAGCCTGTCAGCCTCCACCTTGCTATCGAGCCGGTCCATCGCCCGCGGAGCCGGTCCCCCCAGCCGCGCACCGTCAATTCCAAATGTCGCGCCATGGCAGGGGCAAACGAACTGATGCTGGGCGACCGCCCACTGTACGGAACACCCAAGATGCGGACAAACCGATGAAAGGACACACGTCTCCCCGCCAGTGGTCTTAGTAACGTAAACCACCTTGTCCGAGATCTGCTTGCGCCAGCCGTCTACTTGTTCGACGTTGATCAGGCGCTGGATCGGTGTGGTAATTTCTTGAAAGTCGGCCGACGGCCCAATGTCGGACCACTTCGTCTCGGTGGTCTTGGCCGTCAACGGATATAACGCAAACCGAATTAACGGGACTGCCAAGATTGCGCTTACGCCCGCCGAACACAGGCCCAGCAACCAGCCCAGGTAAGATCGGCGGGTGTGCTGCGTGGGTGCGCCAGTAGCGTCAGTTATGGGAGGGGTCACGGCGGTGTTCTTTTTTTAATTGCCGGATTAGGCTCAATTACCTCTGAGCAATACCGCGGATATACGCCACCATACTGTGGATTGTGGTGCCATCTAACGTTTTCCCGAAAGCGGGCATGTGGCCCTTGCCTTTGGTGATAATCTCGTGAATATCCTCGTCAGACTGCTTTTGCACCACGGCAGAACGAAGATCTCGAACCGTAAACTTCTTTCCCATAACTGTGTCGCCGCCCCCGTTAGTTCCGTGGCAAGCGGCGCATTTGGCTTTGAAGTCGGCAGCCGCGTTTGGTTGCCCTGAAAGACTCTGCGACGTTGAGGCCGCCAGTATCACTAGTGAAAAGGCCATTACTGGAATTACTCGGCTAGATAAGTTCCGTTTTGTGGAGCGCATGTTTGTCCTCGGTTCTTAGTGTCGCTACAACTTTTATGAATCGTAGCAAGTCATTCAATAAATTCAGTATAAGGCAGTTAACTCGTTCTTTTCGACTAAGTCCCTAGTAATCGAAGGTGCCGCGCGCTTTCTATCGAGGGCATCGTTGATTCAAATAAGCGATCAAATCCGACATTTCACGCGAAGTAAATCGCGGCCACTCGAGCTTCTTCTCACGCATACGATCAAGCATCACGTCATGGCAACCGCCACAATGTTTGGTCGCGAAGACCTTCTTGCCTCGGCATGTGCAAGGCGAGACCTTAACCGACGTTGCGGCCAGCATGTGAAACCATGGACTGAGCGATGACCGGCGGATCTCCGCTTTGATGACATTCCTGGCATTTTTTTGCCACGAACAAAGCGGTTTCGAAGACGGCCGGTATGTCCTTTGTGAAAGGCAGGTTTCGTAAATAGACCAGTAAATCGGATAGCTCCTGCGCGGAAAGACGGGGAGGCGTCACACCTTGCTTTGGCGAGTTCATCGCGCATACTGCCTGCGTGGTTCCACATGGCCTCTGTGAGTGCGATCGGATCACCCAGAGCTTGCCATTGCGAAACCGCGTCGCCAGGTTTTTCACAGAATCGCGAGGAATAGAAATAGGCGAAAAGTTCAGCCGCGGCTTGTTCATCCAGGCTGACCTTTTGAACATTTTGTTCCCGAATGGTAGGGCATGATTCCACATGGTGCTCGCCAGGGCTGCGCGCGGTTTTTCATTGACCGCGTCCCCGCTCGGTACCCACTCGCGCTCTACCGTTTTCCAGGTTGCGATGAACCTGGGGCGAAATGAATCTTGCGCCACCACGCGCAACTCTTGTCAGGCAACGCAGCGGGATGCGTAATTTTACACTGGAAGCGCTGTAAATCACTCAACACGCCCGAATACCTGCTTTTGAAATGGGCGTAGGAGTGCACTAACCGTAATTGAACGACGCGAAAACGTGGATCGATTTATCTGAATCCCGGCATTAAGGGTAACTCGGAGAGATCCACTGCCTCGCCAAAATTGACGCAAGGGAAAAAAGACGATATGAAACATTTCAATTTCCGTGGCATGCAAAGCGCACTCCTGCTCACCCTCATGACCATGCTCGTAAGTGGAGTTTCACTGCGGGCGGAGGAAAGTAAACTGTTAAACAAGGCCGAACTGAAACATCTCGTCGCCACTGCGGAGACAGCCCTGGACCACCACCGTCTGGCAGCGCACTTTATGGCCAAAGCCGAGCAATTGGAAGCAGAAGCTCAGGATCATACCGAGTTAGCGGCGCAATATAAATCTAACCCCACAATCCACGAGATGAAACATCCCATGAGCGGACAGACCGCTGGACATTGCGACTATTTCGCCGCGTCGATGCGTAAAGCGGCAATTTATGCACGTAAACTTGCGGCCGATCATGAGGGGATGGCAAAAGCGGTTTCCGTGCCGCGAACGTAAGAATAAATTTGGGCTGCTTGCCGGGTCTAACCGAGATTTTCGCGAAGGTGCGCGGCCACATCGCTGACGAAGCGGTGAACTGTCACCTCCGCGAGGCGATATCCGGCAATCGCGTTGACGGCTTGGCCCAGAACGCCCAAGGGTGGCTCGTAGATGCCTGCGAAATCCAACTGAGTTTCGACAGCAGTCAATGGGTAAATGGAAAGTTCTGCCTGCATGAGGGGGAACAGCCTTGGCAGTGTCGCCGCCTCCCATTCCAAATGAATATGAGTGGCGGGGGGTACGGTGGTCCCGGCGGTCGTTCGCTCAATTTTCTTGATCGAAATCCTGATATCCGCTCCGACAGTAACTCCGCCTATGTCAACGCGCAGTTCGGCTGCGACAGATCGCGCCCGCGACACAGCGGACTTCGTAGCCATCTGAAACACCGAGAGAGCGTTCTCCCCTAGGGCATTGCGGACCTGCTCGTACGGATGGTTAACGTAGTCGTAGCAGCGAATCGCTCGTCCTTTACTCACCAGCTTTACTCACGAGTGACCGCCCCATCCGGGATCACTAATCAACTCTTCCATGTTGCGATCATAGCCGAAGCGGAAGTCCGCATCGTAGTACCCCGGGCTCCATGCCAAAACCCGCTCGAGTTCCACCCGAGCCTCGTAGCACCGTCCCTGCCAGTACAGAATAATGCCAATAGCGTGCGGCAATCGACATGGGTAGGCCGCTTCCTCCAGTCGTTAACGAAGCAGCGCCAGCGCTTCGCCACGGTGCTCCGGGGCGGCCAGCCGCCGCGCCTGCGCCAGAATTCCTCTTGCGGCGCGGCGATCGCTGTCCTGCCAAGCAACACAATTAGTACCAAGACCCTTACCCTTTTGGAACTCACCCCCGCTATTTTGAAACAGCCATACTGTTAAATCGTTGTCACGCATCGGTTCGCCTGAAATTCAGGGCCCCGCCACTCGGAAGCATTGCACCCACACTTCCTTCCGAGTAAAATGCAGAGTAATGAATGTCGTCGAGATTCTGAGTAAACACGAAGGCAAGACGCTGGAGTTCAAGCGCGACCTGACTTCCCCAGACGGCGTGCTTCGGACTCTCGTCGCATTCGCGAACACCTCCGGCGGCCGCATCGTGATTGGCATTGAGGACGGAACCAAAAGAGTGCGGGGCATCAAAAATGTTCTGTCCGAAGAAGAACGAACCGTCCCCACCATATAACTCGCCTGGGCTCGGAAGCCGGTGTATACGTGCGGGTGGGCTCGACAAACCGCCGCGCCGACAACATCTTAATCGAAGAACTAAAGCGCTATGGCCAAGTTGCATCCTTCGATGAACAGCCTCTACCTGATTTACACTCAGAAGCACTCGACTTCCGAGTTGCTTCCGAGTGCTTTCAACCTTTTCGCAAACTGCTTCGTTCCGATCTCAAGACGCTCAAACTCACCACCAGCTATCAAGGCCGGACGGTCCTCACCATTGGCGGCCTCCTTCTATTCGGCTCCGATCGGTTCGACCGATTTCCCGATGCATGGATTCAGGCCGGCCGGTTCGCGGGCCACGACAAGCGCAAGATCCTCGACTCCATGGAGGTTCGATCGCCGCTCCCCAATGCCGCCGAAGATGTCCTGGCGTTCCTGCGAAAACATTCCTCACGCGAAGCCGTGATCGGGCGTGTCAAACGGATTGACCTCTGGACCTTGCCGCCGATAGCCTTGCGTGAAGCCATCATCAACGCCATCGTCCACGCCGACTATGCCCAACGAGGGGCGCCCATTCGAGTCGCGTTATTCGACGACCGGCTCGAAATTGAGAACCCTGGACTTCTTCCCCTCGGCTTGACCATTGAGGACATCCAGCAAGGTGTCTCCAAGCTTCGCAATCGCGTGATCGGCCGCGTTTTCCAGGAGCTTAACCTCATCGAGCAATGGGGCAGCGGGATTCAGCGGATGACCGCCGCATGCACGGATGTCGGCCTTGATGCACCCAAATTCGAAGAGATAGGCACGCACTTCCGCGTGACCTTGTCCACCCTGCGAAAGCGGCCGGTTAAAATCGATACCCGCGAACAGAAGCTATTGGCGGCACTGCACGAGAACGGTTCAGCCGGGCTCTCGACATCGGAAATCGCCAGAGAGCTGGGCATATCGGCGCGAGCGGCGCGAACCAGGCTGGCTACTTTGGTCGAGCGAGGCTTAGTGGCGGAGATCGGGAGTAGTGCGAAGGACCCTCGCCGCCGCTACTACTCGATCTGACCGCTGGAGGCCGCCCCCTTGCCCTCCGCCTTCTTCAGCTTCAAAAAAGCCGCTCGTTCCCGCGCCGCATCTTCTTTCCGCCCATCCTTGGCATATGCGCTCGCTAAGGTGATCCGTGTCTGCACGCTATCCGGCGCCAGCTTTGCCGCAACTTCCAGCTCGGCAATTCCCGCCTTCAATTGACCCAGCTCCATTAATGCGCGCCCGTAGACATTGTGCGTGACGAATACCCCCGGCCCAAATTCCACCGCCTTGCGTGCATAGGGCAGCGCCCCGGCCGCATCGTCTTTCAGAAGTTGAATCGCGATCGTGGTCAAAGCTGGCACATGCCCGGGCGAGATTTCCAGCTCCCGCTTCAACTCGCGCAGTCCCGCCTCCGGATCCGCCTCCATCAAATACGTTCCGTAAATGTAGTGCACATTCGGCGTGTCGGGATAAGCGCTCGCCAGATGCCTCATCTCCTCCGCCGCCTGCGCCGCCCGTCGCGCCATCAAATCCAAAACCGCGCGTCCCGCCGCCGTCACCAATTCACTGTCCTGGGGGGCCACATCCTCAGGGAAGATCGGTCTACGCAGCGACGCCAAGCCGGTCAAGAGAACAATTTGCCGCTCCTCCGATCCGCTGCGCGCAAACCACATCAACTGTTGGGCGGCTTCCTCGAAACGCCCAAAATGCGTTAATAACAAAGCCTCGTGATAGCGCGCTACCTTATTCAATTCCTCGCTGCTTCCGGCTCCTAAACGCAGGCCGCGCGCGATATGCTGCAGTGCCAACTCATATCCCTTTGTTTGGAATTCGCAAAGTCCCAGGAGCGCCCATCCAGCACCCTTCCCTGGATCGAGCGGCAGAAAATTCCGGAACGCATCGCGCGCTTCCTTATAACGGTCGCGGTCATATTCCATAGTGGCAATGAAATACCAGCCTTCGGCCCATTTCGGTCGGCGCGTAACGCCTTGGCGATAAAGCGCAATCGCGCGCTCCACGTCGTTGGAATCGCGCGCCGCCGCCGCCTGTGCGCTCAGTTGCTCGAAGGGCGTTACTGTTCCTGTTTTAAGGGTAGACTGGCCCGACAACTGACCTGCCAATAACCAAAGTAGGAAAAATATCATGACTATTTTGTATTGTCCGTCGACCCGCCCCCATCCTCATGAGAATTGCGACACCATTAGTGCGGTGATAGCGGGCTCGGCTCCTGTATCATTTGTTTACAATAGCTTAAAAGCGTACGCGGTCTCTTAGAGATCCCGAATTCTCCACTAAACAGTAATCTAATCCCATTTCTAATATAAATGCGTGGCCTCTTCCATGTCGTATCGCCCGCCAGCTTGCCCTGACTGCTCCGCAGCATCTAAAAACTTCTGTACCACAGTTGACATCTCGTAGAAATCCACTATATAGTTAGTCCAACTTCCACTTTAAGAGGTTCTATGTCGAAACTTGTATCAAGGGTCTTCCCATGTGTGTTGGGTCTGCTTCTCATTTTCTCCGCCGGACTCCAAGCGCAGTCCGTTTTCGGCACGATCACTGGAACCGTCACTGACGCTTCCGGCTCGGTCGTAGCCAGGGCCAACGTCATCGCCACGAACTCTGCATCCGGTGACATCCGCCGCTCGGTCACCAATTCCGACGGCTATTACGTATTTTCTTCAGTTCCAGCAGGCGGTTATTCGATCGCGGTCGACGCCCCAGGTTTTCAGAAGACGGAACAAACCGGTCTGAACCTGCTCGGCGCGGAAACCCGCAAGGCGGATTTCACTCTCCAGGTCGGCAGTTCCAAGGCCGAAGTCACGGTTACCAGTTCCGCCGACATCGTAGGAACGGTTGATAGCGGCGAAAAAGCTTCCGTCTTAACCACCAAACAGCTTCAAGATTTTTCCGTGGTTGGCCGGAGTGCCGCCGAATTCATCAAAATTCTCCCGGGCTTTGCGTCAGCGAACACCGGCGTCCAAAACAAGCCCGGCTATAGCGGCGAAGTGATCGGAATCAATGGCGGCGGTGAAGGTGGACGGCAGAGCGCGCTCGGCGGATATTCGGCGAATGGCCTCGGTTCCTCTTCGATCGATATCACGGCGGACGGCTCACACGTCTCCGACCCCGGTTGCAACTGCGCCACCCCGGTCAATCCGAACACCGACATGATTCAGGAGTTCAAGGTTATGACCTCGAACTTCAGCGCCGAGAATTCGAAGGGGCCGATTGTCATGAATTCGATCGCCAAGTCGGGCGGTAAGGATTTTCATGGCGAAGCCTACCTCTACGCACGCCACTATGCGATGAACGCCAATGACTACGAGAACAACAAGCTAGGTTTGGTCAAACCGGAAAATAAGTACTTTTTCCCGGGCGGCCAGATCGGCGGTCCGGTCCTTATCCCTGGAACCAACTTCAATAAGAACCGCGACAAGCTGTTCTTCTTTACGGCATTTGAATATTACAAGCAGACGCTCGATACGGGTCTGGTGACTTCTAATGTCCCGTCCGCTGGGGAGCGAATCGGCGATTTCTCCGCCGACCTGGCTTCGCTCACTTCCGCAGCCAATGGCGGTAACACTGCCGCGCAGGCGTTCATCAAGAACTATCCCAGCGGTATCATTCCGGCGGGCTCTGTCGATCCCACGGGTAAGGCGCTTTCGGCTCTTTATCCGCTGCCTAATGCGAACCCGGCCCAAACCCAGGGCTTCAATTTCGCGAAGCAGTACAATCTGAATCAGAATTCCTATCAGTCGCTCTCTCGCGTGGATTACAGCATCAGCGACAATACCAAGTTGTTTGTGCGTTACAACCTGCAGAATGAACTTCAGCAGTTTCCCATCGGCCTTTGGTGGAGAAATACCGGTCAGGTGCCTTACCCGACTCCGATTGACGGTCGCAACACTTCAAAGTCTTTGTCGGCTAGTTTGACTCACGTCTTCAATCCAACGCTCACCAACGAAGCCGTGGTCGGATACACCTACATCAATTTCCCGAATACTTTTGAAGATCCCAAGAAAGTAGACCGCAAAAATCTCGGTATTCCATTCACTGGAGTTTATAAGAATGGCGTGGCCCAGATCCCCTCGGTTTTGTCATGGGGCAGTGGCATTGGTGCCATCTTCAATCCGGGCGGTTTCGAAAAGGGCGGAAACGGAACGCTCTTCGCCACCAAATATTTGCCCTCCTTCTCCGATACCTTGACCAAGGTAGCTGGGACGCACACGCTCAAATTTGGCTATTACTGGGAAAAAATTATCAACAATCAGCCAGCCAACAACAACACCAATGGGTTGATTATTGAAGCGCCCTGGGCTGGCGGTTCGACGGGCAACACGTTTGCCGATCTAATCCTTGGCAATGCCGCTCAATACTCTGAGACCAACTTGAATCCACTTCACAATGAAGCTTATAGTGTTCATGAAGGCTTCGTGCAGGATAGCTGGAAGACCAGCCGCCGCCTGACCTTGGAGCTTGGGTTAAGAGCTTCGCATCTTGGTAACTGGTATGACCGCCAGGGCGTGGGCTTTTCGGTTTGGGCTCCGTCCACTTACACCAATACCCCCACCGCTCCAACCAATTATGACGGTGTTCTCTGGCATGCGCGCAACAAGAGTGTGCCGCTTTCCGGGTTCAATCAGAAAGCTCTTTTCTGGGCACCCCGATTTGGGTTGGCGTACGACGTCTTCGGCACCGGCAAAACTGTTATTCGCGGTGGCTGGGGCGCATTCCGTTATCATACGCCGCAGTTTACAAACGGTCTCGACGTGGGCTTCGGCGTGTTGAATTACAGCCAAGGCAGTCTACTCTCGTTCAATCAGTTGCAGGCGCTGACCCCAACGCTCGCCACCAGCGGACGGCAAGGTCTCAACGTGCTCGACCAGAAAGACTCCGAACAGCCTTTAACCTATAGCTGGAGCTTCACTGTCTCGCAGCGCACCTTTGGACATAGCTTGTTTGAAGCATCTTATGTCGGCAACTCGTCGCGGTATCTTCCCGATTCGAACGGGAATTTCAACAACGTCAACGCTGTTCCCTACGGTACGTTCATCGGAAACGGAAACGTCAGTTCCGACGCTTACGATAACGCCCGTCCCCTGGTGAACTATCAGGATCTGAACGTCGCTCGTAATAACCTCTACTCGAACTTTCACAGCTTGCAGTTGAGCTGGGTTCGCCAGAGCGGTCGCTGGAATTATCAGGCCAATTACACGTTCGGTAAGGCGCTGGGAATCACCGGTACTGCTGATCGCCTCAACCTCAAAAACAACTATGGGCCGACCTCAAATGATCGTCGTCACATTTTCAACGCGGCGTATTCATACGAACTCCCCAACGTAATCAAGGAAGGCAATGCTCTCATGAAGGGCGTCGTTAACGGCTGGCAGATCTCCGGAATCACGCAGTTCTCCTCCGGACAGAATCTGGAGCAGAACGGCAACCAGAGCTTTAACCTGCAGAGCGGCGATTATCTGCCAAACTTTAATGGGACCTACGTTACTGGCACCGGTTCCATCGATCTGCATCCCCTGGTGACCTGTAACCCTTCAAAGGGTCTGGGTAAGAATCAGTACATCAACGGCAATTGCTTCGCGGCTCCGACGATCGGTCATAACGGCCCGACCGTCCTCCCCGAAGTCTTCGGCCCAGCGTTCTTCGACAGCGATCTTTCCATGTTCAAGAACTTCCAGATGGGCGAGTCGCGCAAGTTGCAGTTCCGCTTCTCGGCTTACAACTTCCTCAACCATCCGATCAACAGCTTCATCGATTCGGGTGCCAACAACTTAACCCTCCAACTGGGTAAAGACGGGAAGAACGAAAACAAGAACTTTGGCATCGTCACTGATAAGTTCGGTCATCGAACCATTCAGCTTGCGGTCAAGTTCTACTTCTAATCAGTCGTTTTAAATCGAGCGGGGTGGCTTCGGCCATCCCGCTTTTTTCATTAGCCCCGTGCTTGCTCCCCTCTTCGTTTTTTTTCTTTTGCAGATTTCCCCTTCGGACGCTCTCAGAGAAGCTCTGCGTCTTCAGCAATCCGGCGATCTCGCGGCCGCCGCCGATAAGTTCCGCGAAGTACTCAAAGCTGATCCCTCGCTAGCCGCCGTCCACTCCAACCTTGGCTTCGTTTTGTCGAAACTCGCCCGCTATGAAGAAGCCTCCACCGAATACCGCATCGCCCTGCGCTCCGATCCCTCTAACGCGGCTCTCAAGCTCAACCTAGCGCTGTCACTCTACAAGATGGGCCGCTTCGATCCCGCCGCAGCTCAGTTTGAAGATCTCCGCGCCGCCGACCCCAAAAACCAGCAAGTCACTCTCCTCCTTGCCGACTCCTGGCTCCGTCTCGGTCAAAATGAAAAAGTCATCAAGCTCTTGCGTCTCGTCGGGCAGGCGGACGCATCTAACCTCGCCGTCGCGTACATTCTCGGCACCGCCCTCATTCGAGACAAACAAGTGGACGAAGGTCAGCAGTGGGTCAATCGCATTCTTTCCAACGGTGAGTCCGCCGAAGCTCACTTCCTCCTCGGCACTCAAATGTCCGCGGCGGGTGCATTTCCGAACGCTGTCACCGAGTTCGCCAAGGCCATCGCCATCAACCCGAGTCTTCCCGGACTCCAATCCGCCTACGGCCAAGCGCTCCTGAACACTGGCGATCCCGACGCCGCCTCGCAAGCCTTTCACAACGAATTAGCCGCCAATCCCGCCGATTTCGAGGCCAATCTCTACCTTGGCGAAATCCTTAAGCAGCGCGGAAAATACGCCGAAGCTGAAGCTTTTCTGAAGCGAGCTCTTCAGCTCCGCCCGGATTCAGTGGAAGCGCGTTCCGCACTGGCGCAGCGTCTCAGCGACGCCCCTGCCCAAAGCGGCCCTCCCGCTGGCTCAATCGCCCCCGATTTCTCACTCCCCGATCCCAAAACCGGCCACCCCGTCCATCTTGCCCAACTTCTCGGTAAAGCCCCCATCATCCTCATCCTTGGCAGCTATACTTGTCCAAACTTCCGCGCCGCTGCCCCTGCATTGAACGCGTTTTACCGCCAATATGGTAACCATATGCCGTTTTATATGGTCTATATTCGAGAGGCCCACGCCGCCGGTACTTGGCAGAGCACCCGCAACGAACGCGAGCAAGTCGCTCTAGATCCCGCCACGAATATGCAAGAAAAATCCGGCCATGCCGCCCTCTGTGCTCGTAAGCTGAAAATCGACTTTCCGATTCTGATCGACGGCATGGATGGAGCAGTCGAATCCCGCTATTCCGCTTGGCCCAGCCGCGTTTTCGTCATCGATCCCCAAGGCCGCATCGCTTACACCAGCGCCCTGACCGAACTCGACTTCCGCCCCGCCGACATGGCCGCCGCCCTTGAAAAATTCGGTAGCCCCACCCATGTCCGCTAAATGGCGCGTGCTGGTGCCACTGGCCGCGGCCCTCGCGCTGGTCGCCGCCGACACCCCCACTCCCGACTCCCTCTTCAAGCACGCCATTGAGCTCCAGCAGTCTGGCGATTACCTAGGCGCCATTACAATCTACAAAGACATACTCAAGCTTCGCCCTCAAGTCACCGATGCCCGAATCAATCTCGGCGTCTCGCTCGCCCACCTTGGCCGCTACGCCGACGCCATCTCTGAATATCAGCGCGCCCTAGCCACCGATCCGAAGAATCCTAACGCTCTCCTCGATCTCGCCCTTGCCTACTACAAAACAGATCGGCTCGCCCTCGCCATTCCGCCCCTTACCGCCCTCCACGCCCTCCAGCCCGCCAACGCGCAAGCCCTGCAGCTCCTGGCCGATTCCGAGCTTCGTCAGGGCAACAACAAAGCCGTCATTGAGCTTCTCGAACCACATAAAGCCCAAGCCGCCGCCAATCTGGCCATCGCCTACATGCTTGGAACTGCCCTCATCCGCGATAAGCAGCCCGATGAAGGCCAGAAGCTGGTCGAACTCATTCTGCGCAACGGTGATTCCGCGGAAGCCCGCCTCATGATCGGCACCGCCAAACTCACGGCCAGCGATTTCTCCGGCGCCCTCCCCGACCTCCAAAAAGCCGTCGAACTGAATCCCGAGCTTCCCGACGTGCACGGCTATTACGCCGCCGCCCTCATGAGCACCGGAGACCGCGGCGGCGCGTCTAAGGAGTTCCTCGAAGAAATCAAACGCAACCCTAACAGCTATGAAGCCCAGCTTCAGCTCGGTGCCATGCTGCGTGAAGATCAGGAATACGATGCAGCCACCGCGCACCTCGCCAAGGCTCTCGAAGCACGCCCCGGCGACGCCGCCACCCGGTACCAGATGGCCCTTCTGCTCATGAGCCAGCAGCAGGTAGAGGGGGCCCGAAGGGAGCTCGAATCCATCATCGCCAAGACCCCCAATTTCGTCGAGGCGCACGTCTCCCTCGCCACCGCCTATTACAAACTCAAGCGCCGTGAAGATGGCGACCGCGAGCGTGCCCTGATCCTGAAGATGAACGCCGCCACCCAAGCCAAACAACCCGGCGTCGTGCAGCCGAAATAGTTCTCATGCGCGGCTTCCTCCTTCTCGCCCTAATCTGCGCTGCCTCGGCCGCCACCGCTCAGGACATTCCCCAGCTCGCCCGTGCTCAAAAAGAAGTCGCACTTCATCCCTCCTCGCAGGATGCCTGGTGGGCGCTCGGCACTCTTTACTACGACCAGGACAAATACGCCGAAGCTCGCGACGCCCTCAAGCACTTGGTCTCACTTAACGCCGAAGCCGGCCCTGGTTTCTCGCTCCTAGGCCTCTGTGAATACCGCACCATGGAGTATGATGCCGCCCTAGCCCACCTTGGCCGTGGATACACACTCGGCGTTCGCGGCAAAGGGTCCCTGGCGCAGATCTCTGAATTTCACCTCATCGCTCTCCTCACCCGCGCCGCCCAATTCGAGACCGCCTTGGAAAAGCTCACCGAACTCATCGCCAGCGGCGCGGATGAGGACGGACCCACTACCGCTGTCGCCGGTCTCGCCGCACTCCGCCGGCCGCTGCTTCCCTTTGGCGTTCCCGAAAAAGATCGCGCGCTCGTCGCCGCCGCCGGCAAAGCCGTCCTCGATACCCTGGCCCGCCGCCCCGATAAAGCCGAAGCCGACTTCAAAATTTTGGTCGCCACTTATCCTGACGTCCCGAACGTTCACTATACCTATGGCTCTTATCTCTTGGTCGCCGATCCCGATCGCGCCCTGGCTGAGTTGAAACAAGAGCTCGTCATCTCGCCCCATCACCTCCCAGCGCTCGTCGCCATTGCGGTAGAGAACTTACGAAGGACCGATGCCGCCGCCGCGCTGCCGTTTGCGCGCGAAGCTGTCGAAAACCATCCGCAATCATTCGAAGCGCACAACATTTTGGGACGAGCCCTGGTCGAAACCGGTCATTTGGACGACGGTATGAAAGAGCTGCGGCAGTCCGCCCGCCTCGCGCCCGAAAGTCCCCAAACCCATTTCGCGCTCGCCGCTGCCTATGCCAAGGCCGGACGAAAAGTGGAAGCCGCTAAAGAGCGCGCCGAATTCCTGCGGCTGAAGAATGAAATTGCCCAATAACACGAGATCATTGGAAAAGTACCCTCAATCATGAATATGAACTGCAAGGCCTTGATTCTATCCGGGGCATGTCTTCTCGGCGCGCCCTTTCATCGTTTAGCCGCGCAGCCCGCGTCGCCCGGCGCCACCATTAAGAGTTCTACTCAGAACGTCCTGGTTGACGTTGTCGTCCGTGACAAAAAGGGCCGCTCCGTCACTGATTTGAAAGAGGGCGATTTCGAGATCTCCGACAATGGCCAGGGTCGTAAAATCGAATCGTTCCGCCTGGTGCAGGGAACTGAAGCCGTCGGAGCCTCGGGAGCCCGAACCACGCTCGATCCATTGCGCCAAATTCGTCTCGTCACCTTGATCTTTGACCGGCTGGACATGAATGCCCGCCGCCTCGCGCGGGAAGCCGCCCTCGAGGTCATCAAGAGTGAACTTCCCCAGAACGTCTACATGGCCGTTATGACCATCGATCAAAGACTTCAGGCGGTCCAGCAGTTCACCAACAATCGCGACCTGTTGAAGAAGGGAATCGACCGCGCCACCAGCAGCGGAGTCAGCGACTACAGCGCCGATTCCGCCCAGGTTCGCTCCCAGGTGCAGTCGCTTGCGGGAACTCCGCAGAATGCCCAAAGCCTGCAAGAACAGGTCGACAATATGTCCACGGGGGCCACCGCCACTTCCGGCCCTGGCGCGGCTCCCAACGCGAGCGCCATCGTAGCCCAGTTAACCGCTGTGATCATGTTGCGTATGCTGGAAGCCCAACAGGGCATGGCTGACGCCGCTGGCGGGCGAGCGAGTATCTATGCCCTGCTCACGGCCGTCAAGGAACAATACCGCCTGCCGGGCCGTAAAACGATCCTCTATTTCTCCGAAGGCTTCCGTATCCCGCAAGGAATGGAAGAGCCTTTCCGATCGGTGATCACCATGGCCAATCGCTCGAACGTCAGCTTCTATGCCATTGAAGCCAGCGGTCTCGGAATGGAGGGGGGAAACGCCAATGCCTCTTCCGAGCTCGCTTCTGCCGCTGCGGCTTCCCGCACTTCCATGAACCGAAGTGGCGCCGTTTCCCAGGAGCAAGTGAAATCCCAGGATAAAGCTTTGGATAGCGCCGGAGCCAATACTGAAAACATCCTCGAAAATCTCGCTTCCTCCACGGGTGGCACGCTCATTGCCAATACCAACGACTTCAAAGGTCCTCTGCGCCGCATCAGTGAAGATATCCAAACTTACTATGAAATCAGCTACAACCCCGCCATCGAGCACTATGACGGATCTTTCCATAAGATTGGCGTGAAGCTTGCGCGCAGCGATTTCAAAGTGCAATCCCGCTCGGGATACTTCGCGCTCCCGGCGTCGCTGACCCGCGGCACGGTTCCGGTGAGCGGCTATGAAGTTTCCCTGTTGCAAGCCCTGGAAGCGCCTACTTTACCCGCTACTTTCCAGTTTCAGGCCATGGGCTTGCACTTTCGCGGAGCCGGCCCTGAATCCACAGCCGAAGTCATCCTGGACGTGCCGCTCGGCAATCTCACCTTCGACGAAAATAAAGCCGCCAAAATATATGAGGGCCACCTGACTTATGTGATCCTCGTGAAAAATTCGAGCGGCGACGTCGTGAAAAAGTTCCAGAACGACATTCCACTGAAAGTCCCCGCGGCCAAAATACAAGCGCTGAAGGAAAGTCACTTCACCTTCGCCGAACACTTTACAGCCGATCCCGGCAAATATACCGTGGAAGCCGCCGTTTCCGATCAGGCCGTCACCGCGCTCGGCGGCTCCGGCACCCGGCTCAGCGCCCAGAAGAGCAGCTTCGAATTGCCTCCCAACTCCGGCACGCTCGGGATCAGCAGCGTTGGAGCGATTCGAAACCTGAAGGATAAGCTCGCCGACAGCAGCCCGGACGACCCGCTCCTGATGGCCGACAAACTCGTGACCCTGACTCTCAATCCGGTCATCGACAAGGCCGTCTCGCCGACGCTTCCGTTCTACGTCGTCATCTACCCCGCCAAAGGCAACGCCACCGCCCTCGCGCTTGAGATGGAATTCAGCAAGGACGGCCAGATTCTCGGCAGCGGCCGCCCGCCCCTCAGCCTGCCTGACAAGGACGGAAGAATTCAATATGTGGCGACCGCTCCATTGGCGTCCCTCGCCCCCGGAAACTACAAAATCCGCTTCATCGTGCAGCAGGGCACCGAAACCGCGCAAGAATCGGTCGGGTTCGTGTTGAAGTAGACCGCACCCTAGCGCTCCATCGAAACCCCAGCCCGTCGCGCTCGGCGAACAAAAGAACTGTTGAAGGAGACGAAACCAGCGCCGGGCGGCCTCTCTGTCGGGTGCATAGCATCGGCGAACTCAATTCCGTGCGAGGTAAGCCCGAATGCCGCTCGCGATCCAGATGTCCTCGGACGCAAATAGAGTACGCGCGGCGCCCGCCTGTTTAGCGTCATCTCCGGTCAGCAGTCGGACGACTATATTAGTATCGACCTCGATCATGACGACGCACCGCTTCCGGTCCTATAGAAGCGTTCATCCGCGCGATCGTTTTTGGTTTGTGGTGTGTCGCCAGGCACCCCGCTACATCGGCGAGATTGGTGGTGCCGGCAGCCCACCGTCGTGATACGCGGATTTTTTTGGGCAGAATAATCTGGCCCCTGGTTGAGAGCCTAGTGGTCTCCATGGTAAGAATCCAGAAAGATTATGACACAGCTAACCAATTTGCGCCGCCACCCCAAATTTCGATAAACTCCAAGGACAAGCTCCTTCAGCTTGTCTCCCCTATGCCGCGCTCCTCTCGGGCTCTCCTCACGGCCCTCGCTTTCGCTGGTCCCCTCCTCGCCGCCCCGCCCGCATCCGATCCCGGCGAACAATTCGAACTCAAGATCCGCCCCATCCTCGCCAATCGCTGCTTCGCCTGCCACTCGTCCTCCGCGCTCGGCGGCCTCACCATGACCAGTCGCGATGCCCTCCTGCATGGCGGCAAATCCGGCCCCGCGCTCATCCCCGGAAAGCCGGAAGAAAGTCTCCTCATCGAAGCCATTCTTCAAACTAACGACAAGCTCAAGATGCCCATGGGCCAGGGCAAAATGCCCGACGCCGAAATCGCGCTTCTCACCAATTGGATCAAAGCCGGCGCCTTCTGGCCCGAGAGCAAAACCGCCGCCATCCCCGCGGGCAGCAAGTACGTTATCACCCCCCAGCAGCGCGCCTTTTGGGCCTTCCAGCCGGTCAAAAAACCCGTCACTCCCGAAGTTAACAACACCGCTTGGTCCACCACCGCCATCGACCGTTTCGTGCTCCAGCAGCTGGAAGCCAAATCGCTTCAGCCCAACGCCCGCGCCGATAAGCGCGATCTCATCCGCCGAGCTTACTTCGATCTCACTGGCCTGCCTCCCACCTTCGCCGAAACGCAAGCGTTCCTCTCCGATCAATCCCCCAACGCTTACGCCAAAATTGTCGACCGCCTGCTCGCCTCGCCCCGTTACGGCGAACGCTGGGCCCGCTACTGGCTCGATGTTTCACGCTACGCCGACGACCGTCTCGATAGCGATGTCGAACTCCCCTACCCGAACTCTTTCCGCTACCGCGACTGGGTCATCAAGGCCTTCAATGACGATATGCCCTACGACACTTTCGTCAAAGCGCAAATCGCCGGCGACCAGATCGCTGCGGATGACCCACAGCTGGCCGTCGGTCTCGGTTTCTACGGCCTCAGCCCCGAACTCACCGACGATCGCGTCGACGTCACCACCCGCGGCTTCCTCGCCCTTACCGCCGCCTGCGCCCAGTGTCACAATCACAAATTCGATCCGCTCCCGACCAAGGATTTCTACGCGCTCCAAGGCGTCTTCAGCAGCACCAAGCGCGCCGAGCTCGAACTCGCCCCCGCCGATGAAGTGAAGCGCTGGAAAGATCAGAACGCCAAGGTCGAGGCGGTCAAGACCCGCATCGAGCAGTTCCTCAAGGAGCAGGCCGATTCTCTCGCCGAGATGCTCGCCTCTGAATCCCCGCGCTACATCCGCGCCGCCCGCAAAGTTCTCGCGCCTCAGCCTCTCGCCGATGTCGCCGCCGCTGATCGTCTCGATCCCGAAGTTCTGAAGCGCTGGGTCACTTATTTGAAGACCGGCCCCGAGGACAATAAGCTCCTTCACGGCTGGCGCGACGACGCTTTCGATCTCAGCCGCTTCCGCCAGGAAGCCCTTTCCGTCCTGAACGAGCGCAAGGAAGTCGATCGCAAGAATCTGACCCTGCAAGCCACCAACGATCCCGAGAATAAGGCTGTCCCCGCCGCCCTGCCGCCCGATCGCTACTACCTTTGGCGCGATCTCTTCTTCAACGATTTCTACGGGCGTGAATTCAAGCAGGAAGAAGACGGCATTCTTTGGTTCGGTCCCAATCGCGGATACCTCACCTCCGACGGCACCGTCGAGCGCTTCCTCGAAGGCCGCTGGAAGAATTACCTCGGTGACATGCGCGCCGAGCTCAGCGATCTCACGTCCGCGCTCCCGCCGCAATACGCCTTCGCCCACGTCATCAAAGACTCCGCGCCGCACGATGAGCGTGTTCAGATCGGCGGCCAGCCCGATCGTCTCGGCGAAGTCGCCCCGCGCGCCTTTCTCTCCATTCTTTCCGCGGGCGATCCCAAACCCTTCAAAGATGGCAGCGGGCGTCTCGAGCTCGCCGAAGCCATCGCCAGTCCCACCAACCCGTTGACCGCGCGCGTCATGGTCAATCGAATCTGGCAGCATCACTTCGGCGACGGCCTGGTCCGCACCGTCAGTAATTTCGGACGCATGGGAGAAACGCCCAGCAACCCTGCTCTGCTCGATTATCTTGCCGCCAGCTTTGTCGAAAACGGCTGGTCCATCAAGAAGCTTCAGCGCGAAATCATGCTGTCGACTGCATACCAGTTGAGTTCCGATTATTCCGCCGCCAACTTCGCCGTCGATCCCGACAATCGCCTGCTCTGGCGCGCCAATCGCCAACGCCTCGATGCTGAATCCATGCGCGACACGCTGCTCGCCGTGACTGGCGAGCTCGATACCAACGCCGGCGGCGCACCCGTGTCACTGGAAAAGGAAGACAACCACCGCCGCTCCGTCTACGGCTTCATCAGCCGGCGCAAGCTGGATGGAACTTTGGCGCTCTTCGATTTTCCCAACCCCAATCTTTCCGCCGAAAAGCGCATCTCCACCGCGACACCGTTGCAGCAGCTTTTCTTCTTGAATAGCGCATTTCTCGAGAGCCGCGCGAAAGCTTTAACTCAGTCCATCAACGCCGTGCCTTCATCCGATGAGCGTATCCGCAAAGCCTACCGAACGGTCTTCGGTCGCGACCCGCGCCCCGATGAACTCAAACTGGGCGAGCAGTTCCTGTCGAGCAAGAAAGACGCTTTGCTCCCCTACGCCGAAGTGCTGCTGAGTTCGAATGAACTCTTGTTTGTGAATTAGGAAATCAAGATGATGACTCGACGCGATTTACTCAAAAACACCGGAACCGGCTTCGGGATGGTGGGCCTCGCCAACCTCCTCGCCAGTCAAGCGGTCGCCGATTCTGGATCGCTCGTCCCCAAGGCCCCGCATTTCGCGCCCAAAGCCAAGCAGGTCATTTTCATCTTTCTCAACGGCGGCCCCTCGCAAGTCGATACCTTCGATCCCAAGCCCGCGCTCGCCAAATACAACGGCCAGCCGATTCCCGGCGACTATCCCAAAGCCAAACAGGAGCGCGGCACGCTCATGCAGTCTCCATTCGCCTTCAAGCGCTACGGCCAGAGCGGCCTTGAAGTCAGCGAGCTCTTTGAAAAGACAGCCAAGTGCATTGATGACATTTGCGTCATCCGCTCCATGCACACCGACCTGCCCGCGCATCCGCAAGCCATCCTGCAGATGAACGTCGGCCGCATCATCCCGGGCTTCCCGTCCATGGGCTCCTGGCTCACTTACGGACTCGGGACTGAAAATCAAAATCTCCCCGGCTTCATCTCGCTTTGTGCGGGTGTGCCCGACGTCGGCCCGCAGCTTTGGAGTTCCGCCTTCCTTCCTTCGGTGTACCAAGGCACCTATGTTCCGAGCGACGAATCCGATCCCGAAAAGATGATCCAGTACCTTCGGAACCGCACCGGCAACTCCGCCGAGCAGCGCCAGCGCGTGGATCTCTGGGAGCAGCTCAACCGCCTCGATCTTGATCATCGCGGTCCTGACGCCCAACTCGAAGGCCGCATTCAGTCGATGGAAGTCGCGTACCGCATGCAGTCCGAAGCCATGGACGCATTCGACATCTCGAAAGAGCCCGCCATCGTGCGCGAGCGCTACGGCGTAAACGCGAAGCCCAACGAAGGCGAATCTAAAATCAAATCCGCCACGCGCGACGGCGATTTCGGACGTGGGTGTCTTGTCGCGCGTCGCCTGATTCAGCGCGGTGTCCGCGTGGTGCAAGTCTACTTCGGCAATGACAAGCCCTGGGATAGTCACCACGACATTCTGGTTCACCGCAAGCTCGGCTTCCAAGCCGATCAGCCCATCGCCGCTTTGCTGCAAGACCTCAAGGCATCGGGCCTGCTCAAAGAAACGCTCGTTATTATCGGCGGCGAATTCGGCCGCCGTCCCTGGACCGAAGTAGCCGGCCGCATCAACGTCCAAAATGGCCGCAACCACAACAATGAGGGCTTCACGTACCTGTTAGCCGGCGGTGGCGTAAAAGGCGGAACCGCCTATGGAGCCACCGATGAATTCGGCTATCAATCCATCGAAAACAAAGTCCACGTGAACGACCTTCACGCCACCGTTCTCCACCTGATGGGCCTGGACCACAAGCGCTTAACCTATCCCTACAGCGGCCGAAACTTCCGCCTGACCGACGTCGCCGGCAACGTGGTCAAAGAAGTAATTGCCTAATGCAGACACTCAAACCCGAAGGCCGCGCAGATAAATATAGCTTTGCTTCAAGCTGGCGACGGGGTCTCCCGGTGTGTAATCCTGCTCGACGAAGTAGTGCTTGACCCCATCGAGCGGCGCCGCACGGAGAATCGCGGGGAAGTCGAGCGACCCGTTGCCCACTTCCATGAACGTGTCATGCGACACCGATTCCACGTACCCCACCGGCGTTCCCTTCTTCTTGTCTTTCAAATGCAGCAGCGGCACGCGGCCCTTCAACTGTTTCATTAGAGCGACAGGGTCGTTGCCTGCCACGCTGACCCAAAAGACATCCATTTCGAAAAACACGGATTTCGGATCGAGGTTTTTCAGCATCACGTCGATGGGACGCTGGCCAGCTTCTCCTTTAAACTCGAACGCGTGATTGTGATAGCAAAATTGCAGCCCGGCGGCGCGCGTCTCCTGGCCGATGTGATTCATCTTCTCGGAAAGAACCTTATACGAGTCCAAATCGCCTCGTTCCGCGGGCGGAAGATAGGGCATCACCATATACTCGACGCCAAATTTCTTGGCGTCATCGATGGCGGCTTCCCAAGTGGAATTCGCAGGGGCCTTATCTTTGGGCCAGTTGCCGGTGATGATCGCGGTTTCGAAATGACACGATACGGGCTTCAAATTGTGCTGCTTCAGCAGCGGACTAAGGCGCGCCAGATCGCCATGGATCACTTCCACCTCTTTATAGCCAATTTCGGCAATGGCCTTGATGGTGGCCTCGTCCTGCGCGGGCAAAAGCGAACGCACGGTGTAAAGCTGAACTCCCAGCGGACGGGTGAATGGATGGGCAGCAGCACGGCAAAACGGCACGATTCCAAGACCGGCTGCGGCTGAACCGAGCAAAGTCCTTCTCGACACGGAGCTTTTAAAAGGCATACCCGTGAGCTTACAACAATGCCCGGTTGCGCGCCGAAGCGCTATTTTTTGTCGAGCTTGAGATTAAGAACCGCTTGCTTGCGGCTATCAAATGAGCTGAGAGTTTTCGTGCCGCTGTTGCCGCTTTGCGCCTCTGCTTTGAGCTCATAATCCACGTCGGGGCTCAAACCATGAAAATAATAGTCGCCCTGTTCTTTGGTGATGAAGGAGCGGATTTGCAGCGTCTTAGTGTTCTTCAACTGGACCACGGCACCCGACACCGCGTTGCCGGAAGCGTCGGAGACGGTGCCCTGAACCGCTCGCACGTTCGTTTCTTCACCCTTCCGAGTCTGCGCGAAGGCAAGACCGACCGTCAAGATGGGGAGCAGCACGAAAGCAAGACCACGGCGCGTCATGAGAGTTTCCTCACTACCACCGACGCGTAGGGCTGCTTCCGCGTTCCAACCAACCGGGTTACGCCAGTTACTTCCATTCGTCTTCTTCCTCTTCTTCTTCTTCGTCCTCGTCGTCGGTCGCGTCTTCGTCCTCATCCTCTTCTTCAACTTCCTCGGCCGACTCCAACTCCAGAGGATCTTTGCTAAGGACTTTCAGGTCCGCGCCGCACTCATCGCAACTCAGGCTGTCACCTTCATCCACTTCTTCTTCATCTACATCAAACGAACCGTCGCAAACTGGACAAGTTACCATCCTGAAATCTCCTCCCCGAAATACCTTTATACGAAACTCTGATCTCCGGTGCCACTGCAATTTGGCAACCGCGCATATGCAGCGCTACCCCTTATTCGCGGCAGCCAATCGACGGCGCGTCGTCGGTGGCACAATGTCCTTAAGGCGCAGGAATAAGAACAGCTGAGCGCGGTGCGCCAACTCATGTTCTTTTACAAACTGAAGCATTTCGAGCCTTGTGACGCGGGCCTTATCCATGCGCGTGATCTCGCCGGCGTAAAAATCGGCGCCTTTTTCGGACAACCGAAGGAGGCTCTGTTGCATGGCATTCGAGAGAGCGTCGGCAATGGCTTGCGCCGAGGCATCCGCGGGCAAATTCGCCGAGTATTTTTTTAGCATGGGGCGAAATTCGGGCGTCGACAGATTGTCGATACCATCCAGCAGAACACCGCTCAGGCCCAGGCCCGCATCCAGAATATGAATCGCCGTTTCGCGAAAGCTCATTAACTCGGCCAGCGGTTTTTCATCCAACGAATCGGCGGGAAAATCCAAAACGGCCTGTACGGTGTCATTCCGAATGGACTTCCATGAGTCCAGAACAGTTCGCGATCGAATCATAGATTCATTCTGCTACATCTGGCCTATCCAACATGGCCCACTGTCGCGCGGCGCTCAATTTTACCCCACCCAACCAAGCGCCCGCGAAGCGCGAACAGCAGCGATTTGGCAAGCACGTAATGCATGAGCTGGCGGTAATAAATGCGCTGAAAGAAAAGCAGTGTCAGATCCCACGGCGCAACTCCTTCCAGCGAGTAGGCTAGTATACCGGTCAGCAATTCGAGGACAAAGAAAGCCATGTAATAAAGCAGGACGATCTTCCAGTTGCCCGCGAAGAGCGCCAGGATCATGCAGATTTCAGCGAACGGCGAGAGCGTCGCGAGCAGCACCTGAAAAAGCCAGATGCTGGGGAGTGCGATAAAGGCCAGCGTTCCGTAACGCGGCACAAACATTGCATCGCGGTGTTTCCACGCGGCTTGCAGCGTGCCGAAGGACCAGCGGAAGCGCTGTTTCGCAAGGCTGTACGTGTCCTCTGGCGCTTCGGTGTAAGCGATGGCGTCCTGTTCGTAACGCACCCTGTAGCCTTCACGGCGAATATCCAGCGTTAGATCGGCGTCTTCCGCCAGAGTATCGTGACCGAAGCCGCCAAGTTCTTCAACCAAATCCTTGCGCCACGCGCCCACCGCGCCCGGGACCACGGTGATCGCGTTCAGCAGATCCAGGGCGCGACGATCCAGATTGAATCCGTAAATATATTCGATGGACTGGAAGCGCGTGATCCACTTCTTCTTGTTTCCCACACGCGCGTTGCCGGAGACGGCGCCCACTTCCGGGTCGGCGAAATGGCGGGTCAGTTTTTCGATAGTGCCCGTCTGAAATAGAGTGTCGGCATCAACCGCGATTAGGATGCTGTATTGCGAATGCGCAATGGCGTTGTTGAGTGCCGCCGACTTCCCGCCGTTTGGCTGCGTCAGGACTCGAACCGTTGGATTGTCCGCGAAGTTGTCGCACAGAACCTGATAGGTGTTGTCCTTCGAGCCATCGTTGACAACGATGATTTCAAGCGGACCATATCCGTTGTTCAAAATCGATTGCACCGTTCGGACGATTACCGATTCTTCGTTGTAGGCCGCGATAATCACCGAGACTGACGGGCGATAGGCAGCATCGAACTTCTCTTTGCGCGTTCGAATCTTCTGAATGATCGCGAGTATCCCGTACACCACCGAGCGGAGCAGCGTGAGATAGATCGCCGTAAGAAAGAGAATTCCGAGAACGCGCTTGAAGTTGCTTTTTAGATCGAAGGCTTCACCTTCAAAACGAGCCCAGCGCATTTCATCCGCGGATGGAACCGGCATGGTTTGGGCTCGTGTCTTGCCGATAAGCGCGCCCACGTTTTCAAAATGATAACCGCGAGCGTGAAAGTAATCGATTATCTGCGGGAGCGCTGCAATGGTTGGAGAACGGTCGCCCCCGCCGTCGTGAAGAAGAATGATATGGCCATTCTCATTTTCGGACTCTACTTCTTTTACGATGCCTTCCGCCGTGATGCCGGGCTGCCAGTCTCGTGGATCGATACTCTCGCCGATGGTGATGTAGCCCAGATCCTGTGCGCGCTTGATGGGCATGATCTCCTCCGGCGTCTGAGGTTCGCTATCGGCGTTGTAGGGAGGGCGAAAAAAAGTCATCGACCTGCCTACTGCGTTTTCGATGATTCGCTGTGTGGATGTAAGTTCCAGTTCGGTGCGGCGCGCCGACACGGCGGCGATATTCGGGTGCGAGTAAGTATGGTTTCCGATTTCGTCTCCATCCGCGAATTCGCGCTTGATCAGGTCGATATTTTGCTCGGCGTTAACGCCCACCACGAAGAAAGTTGCCGGCACCTTTTTCGTTTCCAGAATATCCAGCACTTCTCTGGTGTACTTCGAATCCGGTCCGTCGTCAAAGGTCAGGCAGATAACCTTCTCGTCGGTCTTGCCGCTGGTATCCACCACGTAATAAGTCGGATACTGTTCATATTTTTCGTAGTAATCACCATCGGGCTGAGGCGGTGCGGTGACGGTCCGCGAGCCGTCGCGAGGAGTCTCCGCGATGCGAATAATTTCGCCGCCGCCATACTGGTTCACGGCTTTCTCAGCCGTAAGATGCGAAAGTTGCCTCGGATCGTATTTCTGCTCCGGCCATTTTTCCGGTTGGAGCACATTCCACAGATTCGGATCTTCAGCGCCCAGCCGCCAGAGGGCAACGCCGCGGTAATTGTTGTCGTTTACAGACTGAACCTGATTGAGCGCGGTCACCGCATCGAGAAACCAGATCTCATGCTGGGTCGACCCCGACCCGAAGCGCAAAACGGGGTTCGCGGTATCGGCATCCCAATCGATGCGCGAATGATTCGCGACCACGGCGGCCATCACGTCGCTAAATGAAACTTCAGCGCCGCCCGACGCGCCAATTATCCAATCGTATCCATAGTTGCCGAAGCCAATCACGGTCCTTTCCGGCGGAACAATTTTTGAAAGCTTCTCGATTTGATCCTCGAACCACTGTTCGCTGGCGACTGGGCCCGGAGTGCCTGACTGGTAATGCTCGTCATAGACCATCGGCACCAGGTAATCGTTTACCGCCGATAGCCGTTTTAGATCGTAAGCTTCATCCTCGATCGGAACGCTCTGCGTAACGATGAGGCCGGCGGGGTGAAGCTTGGCGTACAACTCCGTCATAAACGTGATGAGGGCTTCCTTGTCGCGCACACCGAGCTGTTCAAAGTCGATATTTACGCCGGCGAATTTATGCTCCTCGAGATTGTTATAGATATTGGCGATCAGGTCCGCGCGACGATCTGAATCGCGAATCGACTGACGGACGTCTTCGGGACGCCATGAGTCGCGAAAATTATTGAGCTCAGCCAGAATCGGAAGATTCGCCTGTCGAGCGATTGCGATGACCGTGGGGTCACTCTGATCGTCCAGATCGCCCTTACCGTTTTGCAGAATCAGCCACTCGGGAATCAGGTGAGTGAGATGGGCGAGGTTGAGCCGTAGGGAGACAATGCTGGCGCGGTCCCAATTGACGTAAAAACCAAACACTAAAGGACGGCCGTCGGAGGCTCGGGCCGCTGTCTTGGGATGAATTACGGGTGAGTTTGAGCGGACGTAATTAATCTTTTTGGCGTCGCGCCGCATCTTGAATGGCACATTGCGCTCGGCCTTCTCACCGCGAATGATATTCGCGACTTCGGCGACGTTTCCGCCTGGGGCAACCGGAGGCAAGCCCAGCGCCGGCAACTGCGGGATTACAAACACGATGCTCAACACGAAGAGCACCAGCAGCACGATCGCTAAAACGCCGAACGTCTGCGCGCCCCTGCGGAAACGCACCCAGCGCTTGCCGCTCGGATCGTGAAATACAAACGACTTTGATTCGTCAGCCACCCATAGTCCTCTATTATTAGAGTAACCATGGAAACCCGCATTCTGGGCCGCACCGGCGAGAGCGTATCGAGCGTATGTTTGGGAGGGTGGCACATCGGTGCGATTCCAGACGAATCGGAATCAATCCGCGTGATGCATGCCGCGATGGATGAAGGAATCAATTTCTTCGACAACTCCTGGGACTATCACGATGGGTTATCCGAAGAGCGCATGGGCAAAGCGCTGGCGATGGACGCGCGGCGCGCGCGCGTGTTTCTGATGACGAAGAATTGCGAGCGCGATTATATCGGCTCGGTGAAATGTCTGGAGGATAGCTTGCGGCGCCTGCGGACGGATCACATCGACCTGTGGCAATTCCACGAGCTGGTTTATGACAACGATCCCGATTGGATTTTCGAGCGCGGCGGCATCAAAGCGGCACTTGAAGCTCAGAAGGCCGGGAAGGTGCGGTACCTCGGCTTCACGGGTCACAAGGATCCGCGCATTCATCTAAAGATGTTAGGCAAGCCGCAGGTGTGGGATGCGTGTCAGATGCCGATTAACATCATGGATGCACAGTATCGAAGTTTTCTGCGCGAAGTAGTTCCGGTGTGCCAGCAGAAGAATACCGGCGTGATCGGGATGAAGGGTTTGGGTGGCGGCTTCCCCTCGGGCGCGCTGCTTGAGAAGGCCGGCTTGAGCGCCGAGGAGTGCTATCGTTTTGCGCTTAGCCAGCCCGTGGCTTCGCAGGTAATGGGCATCACATCGCTGCGGCAGCTGCACGAGAATGTGGCCTCGGCGGGGCGCGGCCCCATGAGCGCCGAGGAGCAATCCGTCTTGCTGGCCCGCACGCGCGAGGAAGCGACCGACGGGCGGCACGAGTTATTCAAGAGCAGCCGCGATTTCGACGGACCGCATCACAAAAAGCAGCACGGCTTCGCCTGACCTATGCCGCGGGGCATGGAATCTTTTCGCAATTATGTCGAGCACGACTGGCTGAAGCTGCTTATTCCGCTAGGTGTCGTCTTCCTCGTGCTGGCGGCGGGCTTTGTCGTCCGAAAATTGCTGTTCGCGTTTGTTCGCAAATGGGCGGTGCGCAGCACCAATCATTTCGACATTATCCTCACCGAGAGCATGGGGCGCCCGATGATGTTATGGGCGCTGATCATTGGGCTGATTTTGGGGTTGCGGACATCCGAGCTTCCGCTGCGCTTCGAACTTAAGATCGAGCAGATTCTCTACATCTTGTGGATCGTCTCGCTCACCCTGATGTTTTCCAAGTTGGCGGGCAATCTGGTGAAGTTCTACGGGGCGCGCGTGGGCGGCAGTGAACTTCCAGCGACCAGCCTTACTAAAAATCTGACGCAGATGGTGGTGGTGATTGTAGGGTTGCTGGTG
>JANYJA010000140.1 GCA_025358575.1 Terriglobia bacterium | reverse complement strand
CTGATTCGTAATCAGCAGGTCGCCGGTTCGATCCCGGCGGGTGGCTCCAGATTTTTCAGGAACTTCCAGCGCATCGTCCAAATCTGACCTGTTCAGAACCTGTTCAGATCGATGTGCTGAACTCCCGACCAAATCTTCCTCCAATGCCACGGCCGCTGCGCGAACGCTCGCGGGAATGGATTTCTGATAGTGCCGGAGCGTCACGGTCGGATCAGCGTGGCGGAGTTGCGCCTGTGTGTCGCGCGGGTCCTTCGCCTTCGCGCCGAACAGCGTCGCGCAGGTTCGGCGCAGTACCTGAAAGTTCACGTCGGTCGATTCAACTTCTTCGCCCTTTCCCGAACGGCGTTTGAAAACGCCAACGCCTGCGCGCACCGCCGCAGGTTTCAAGACGCGATTCAGATAGTTTTGCGCCGACCAGGGGCCGCCCATGGCAGCCGGAAAAAGCCAACCGCGAGGATCTGGAGATAGCCATTCGAGCCAGCCCGTTAGCTCCAATTGGAGATCCGGGGGGATGTAAACGCTCGCATCCGACGCATCGGTTTTCACAGGTGCTGGCGCGCCTTCGACCAGAGCTTCGTCGATGCGCAACAGATCTGCGAGCACGTCGTCACGGCGGAGCGCAAACAGTTCTTCCGACCGCAGACCCAACTGGATCAAAATCCGAATGGCGAGATGATCACCTCCCGAAACCGCCGACAGCAGCCGTCGGCATTCGTTCAGGCTCAGGTAACGCTGCGAGACCTGCTGTCGCGACTTCGCTTTCAGGCGATAACCGGGGTTGCGAGCAGGGTTCGCTTGAATGATCTTTTTCACGACCGCATGATCGAAGATGTTTCGCATGTAAAGCAGCATCTTCGAGAGTTTGGATCGGCTTGCTCCTGCGGAAACGTGTTCGTTCAAGAATTGCTGAAGCTCGATCTCCGTTATTTCAACCACGGGACGATTTCCAAGTCGTCCCCCGATCAGAATCCCCTCGATAACACCTTTTGATGTTCGCACCGTGTGAGGACCCCAGCCCGGCTCCGCGACGACAAGATATTCCCGGGCGACTTGGGCGAAGGTTGCTGCGGTATCCGGCGGCGTGTAAGTCCCAGCGTCCCGCGCGATCAGTAGGTCCAGAACGCGTTGAGCATCAGCCTTCGTGAGAGGGCCCGCGTACTCCGTTCCAATTCGCAAGCTGTTCGCGAGTTCCTTCGTGATTATCTTTTCTCGCGGACTCCGTTTCTCATTTCCATCAGCCTGCCTGACGTACCGATACCACCTTGCCCAATACGTTCCGCGCGGCAAAGGTCTTTTCGGCTTTCCTTTTGCTGCCGGCACGAAGGACTTCAGGCTCCCGCGTTGATAGCGTTGACGTGTCAAATGCATTCCGATTTTTCTGAGATCGAAGCGTCCCGGAGACTCGATCATGCAGCCCTCCCATTTTGACTCAGAGCTGCGATCCATTCGGAAACTCGCCGGGAATCAAAACGCAGGGATTTGCCGAGTCTGATGCACGGAAGGATTGGCCGCCGACGCCCGGTCGCGTGATCGCGCACCCAAGACGGCGAAACGGCGAGCCAGTTGGAGACCTCCGCTACCGTTAGAAGTCGGATTCCATCCATACTCACATCACCCGTTCGGAAGTCATTGGCACCTCCAAGCTAGCGAACTGCGACTCGATCGCCTCGTGGACCGTTTGCTCGGCGAAATCGGCGACAACCAACCATAGGTCACCAACATGATCCGGAACCTTCTTGAGAGCAGTGTTCAGCGAGACCCCTTGCTGTTGAGCCACAAATGCCGCGCACATCTTTCGTCCAAGCTCCTGATGAAAGGCTGACTTGCGTAACTCATCTAATGTCTTCGACACGCGCACCTTCCTTCGCACTCACGACTTGGCGTGGTCGTTCCTGTAGGGAATGCCATCTTCCCAAGCTGGACGTCGCCGGTTCGACCCCGGTCTCCCGCTCCATCTTTTCAATAGCTTACAGAGCCCTGGAAATCCCACCAACGGTTTTCACTCCAAATCACTCCATTAAGCGGCTAGGATGCTCTCTTCGAGTTGCTTCGCTGCTTCGGCCCGCGTGGAGAGCGCGGCCTTGGTATAAACATCCAACGCGACCCCAATCCCGTGGCCTCGCTGGTCGGCGGAAACCTTCGGATCGATCCCGGCCTTGTGTCCAAGACTGGCATGTGTCCGTCGTAGCGCCTGAAAATTTGCCCAGCCTAAACCGATGAGGTTGAGCTTGGGCTGCATGTGCCGGTACCAGCAATTATCGCGCCAGATCGGCTTCTGCGGGTTCTCGGATACGAAAACCCACGCGTCCTGTTTTTCCTCTACCAGTCCCATCCATTCCAGAAGCAGCGAAGCTGTCTTGGGCGGAATGGCAACAACCCGGCGTGAGGAGTTCGTCTTCGGCGTATCGATGTCGCCGCGGTAGAGCCGCTGCGCAATCGTCACCTCTGTGCAGTCTTCACTGATGTGCTGACGCTGAAGTCCAAGAATCTCTCCGGGCCGCATCCCTGCGAAGATCGCGAGTGAAGCGATAACGCGCTCGCGCATGTTGAGCGCGGCGATATAGGGTTCAACCTCCTTTACGTTCATGGCACGAGTCGGCTCCGTCTTTGCCTCTTTCGGGATGTAGAGGGAGACGGACGGATCGCGCTGCGCGTAGCCTTCCGCTACCGCGAGCTTAAATATCGCCCGTAGATCCCATCGAAGATGCGCCACCGTACTGCGTGACAATTCACTGGCGGTCTTGCGACCTAAGAACGCTTGCAGCGTCTTCAGTGTGATTGCCTTCAGCGGCGTCTTCGTGAACTCTGCGAAGTGATGGGTCATACGATTTTCGCTAGTGGAAGCGGTCGAGCTCTTCCACTTCGAACGATAGAATGGCAGAACCACTCCATCTAAAAACTGCCCAAACATCATGTCCGGGTCGGGCGAAGAATCCTGTCTGGCGCGGGCTTCGGCTAATGCTTCATCCCGTTTCTTCTCGGCCTGGGCTTTGGTCATCTTGTGAGACGGTCCAAGGGTGACGTACTTCCTTGACCCGTCCTCTCGATAAAGCCATACCCACATCTTGCGCTTCCCGTGTGATCGTACTTGTAAACTGCCTTTTTGGTTTCGTTCTCTGAGCACGTTCATTCCTTTCCGTGCGTCAAGAGCGATGAATTCAGGTCTGCATCCATTCTCCCATTGCGGCCTTCCAGCGTCGAGAGCCAACCCAGAAAAACTTCACGGCGGATGATGACGCGGCGTCCAATGCGGGCCACCGGGAGCGGGGGCAGACCGGCGACCTTCCCATTGATGATGTGGCTGAGGTGCGCCTTCGAGCAACGCAACTCGGTGGCAACTTCGCTCAAAGTCAGAACTGAGGACAGTCGCTGCGAGGTGCCCCGGACGGAGTGCACAGGCTCAAGCGGGGAAGTGTAGTACGACGGCATATCTTCAACGTTGCCTCAAATCGATGGCCGAGAGAAGAGTCAAAAAAGTCAATTTCAGGGGATACCAGCGCCTAGCCGCTTCCACCTTCCTGACGCGAAATCACGGGTACGGACAAACACGATTGATACGTTCACATCGGGCATCAACAAATAGTCGGGCACGCCGTCTATCGTCTGGCCCTTGCGAGCTTTTCGGGACTGGGCCTTGGGTGGAATAACCGAAACGTCAACGGCAAGCTTAGGCTCGTGCACAGCCGCAGTCTGACCATAGCTCGCGACTACGACCTCAGCCCTTAACCAACCACGCGAGAAAGGCGCTTGATACCGGTAGTTCACGACTTTTTGGATTTCGTCCTCGAACCAACTTGCGGACGGGAGATTCCTCCTGACCAACCCGGCTCCCATCATGTTGTAGTTTGCGTACTTGGGTGGGTGGTGGATGATCGCCGGAAACGGCTTTCGCGCGAAGAAAATCTGGTAAAGGAAAAAGCCGTCATGCTTCGGAAGTTGGAACTCCCTGTCAAGCACCTTGGCCCACTGGGTGAGGTCTTCCGAGTGATGCAATACAAGCCTCAGCGTCACGTCGTAGTCAAAAGTCGTTGGGTTAGCCACCAAGAGCTGAATGCGGTCCAGGGCGGGCTTGGAGACATCAGTGATCGCACTGAAGCAGGTTTCCAGAGCTCTCGTGTTGGCCAGGAGAATGAGAAAGTCCTGCTCGTCCCTCAACCTTACCCCGTCGAGCGGATAGCCGCCGACCTCCTGCAACTCATCAAACTGATAGGCCGTGATGATGGCGTCGAAGCCTTCCTGCGTGGTCTCAAAATAGAGCACAACCGATCCATAGCGGCTGCACTTAAGTTTGGTGCTGAAGGTGTTCGCAATGCGCGCAATCTTCTCGTATCCGTCTGCTTCCAACTCGCGCAAGCGCGTCAGCTCAGAGAACTTGATCTTTGCGCGGATCACCAGCACGGCCTCAACCATGATGTCGGGGCTGTCCACGACGTCACCCTGGGGGCTACCGGCTTCCGCGATAGGCCGTTCGGCTGAAGCAATAACGGCCACATACGCACCCTTGGGTATCGAGATTCTTAGATCGTCAGCTTGCCCTTCGTTGCGATAGTAATCGTCAAGCACTCGGCGCAAAATACCCGCCTGGGTTCGCACGATCGTTTCTTCGGGGCCACCACGAAACTCAGGTCGCTCGAACACGTCCAGCGCGATTTCGTGTTCTGAAGGTTTACGGCCTGCAAGCGTCTGCTCAACGATGTAGCGCAGGAGCGGTCGTAGGCGCGGTTTGTTGGCAAAGCGAGCGCGCGCCAGCACGGTTTCCAGGTATTGTTGAAACCTTCCATCGGGCGCTACTGCGTTCTTGGGATCTTCCAGCTCCTAGCCCCCCTTCTTAACCTATTTGACGTAGCACTTAACTCCTTATTGCATGGCAATCTTGCTTCGTGAACTGTTGCCGACGCGGTGAATATTTAGCCCCAAACGACAGGCGTAAAGCTTGGACGGCTTGGCCCCACCATGGTCAGGGTACGCAAGAGTCACTGCTCTGCCCTGAGGCAGTGCATTTTAGGTGCAAAGCGACATGCTCCACTATAGCGCTTGGCGCAATACAAGCGCTGTTGCAGACCGCCGTGACCGGCGTCAACTATATCTTTGGGTTGACGACAACTATTTCTCCCGATCAACGACAACTACTCTGTAGCTCTTCGGCCAGGGGCGAAGCCCCGCGGCCGTCCGGGTTTTGATTCGAAAGATGAATAAGAACCATCGCCG
>JANYJA010000066.1 GCA_025358575.1 Terriglobia bacterium | reverse complement strand
TAAGCAACTAGCGGAAGAGTGCAAAAAATTGCAATCTATTCTCGAAATCTCTGGACGATACGAACAAAAAAGGCCACCCCGAGGGGTGGCCAAGTGGAGAAGCAAGGAAGGGAGAGTTATTCCTGGATGAAGCGCTTGCGCAGGAGAGCGCCAGTGATCAAAAGTCCGATTCCGAAGAATGCAATTGCGGCGGGTTCCGGGCCGGGGGCGAATGTGACCACGGAGGCCTGGCCGCCGTCGAGGACCTGAGTGCTGCCGGGCTGATACAGCGTGGCGTTGGTGGAGATGAGGAGCCAGCGGCTGGTCTCATTGGGCTGAATCCCTTGTCCAGGACCGCCGCCGAGAAAGCTGCTGAAGGTGACGGTGCCGCCCGAGGTGCTGCGGTCAACGGTAGTGGGGGCGTCGGTGCCGCCGGCGGCGGTAGAGAGATAACCAACGTTGGTGAGCCATCCTTTGAAACTTGTCGAGGATACGCTTAACACGGCATCGGGGCCGTCGGCGGTGGGAGCGCCGTTGGCGACCTGGTAATAGAAGTCCAGAAGGGGAGAACCCGAACCGCCGGTGCGATCGTAAACCATGGATTCAATGGTGCCCTGAGCGGTGTGAGTGCCCAGTGCATCGGTGAGAAGAAACGACACCAACCCGGTGTCGGCGATTTTGGTGCCGACAAAAGTAGGCGTTTCGTCGGCAACTGAAAGAGTGAGAGTCTGCCCTGGAACTAGGGGGACCGCCTGTGCAACCGGCGCACTGAGCGAAAGGACAACGGCACCTACTGCGGTGCAAAGTGAGAAAGAGAGGTTGAGTTTCATATCCGTAACTTGCGACTCCTGATTGAGATGATGGCAACCGATAAAAGGCAGGTCTGAGGCCAAACCCTGAAATCTGCCTAGTCCCTTGGTTTCAACCACATGGCAATACTTCTTAACGGCGCTGGAATTCCAAACAGTAGACTTAAACCGTAACTTTCGGTTTTAATGAGGCTTCGCGGCAAGCGCTTCGCGTGCAGCGCGCGCTTCCGCGATATCCGGATTGTTCTTTAATGCCGCAGTGAGGGTTTGGCGTCCGCGCGCGTCGTCACCGGCCTTGAGATAGGCGAGCCCCAAGTGATACTGAACCGCCGGATTATCGTGCGTGCGTGCGGCGTTTTCGAGGTGGGTCAGGGCGGTACGGTAGATTCCCTTCTGAAAATAGGCCCAACCAATGGTGTCTTCGATGCTGGAATCCCGCGGGGCCAGCTCCTTCACTTTTTGGGCGAGGAGAAGCGCTTCGTCGGCCTGGCTGGAATTGTTGGCTAGAAGATACGCCAGATTGTTGAGGGCGACGATGTTCGAGGGCTCGGCCTGCATCACTTGGCGGTATTGAGCGATGGCCTCCGGATAATTGCCGGCCTGGTGTTCCACGTAGGCGAGCCAGAGGCGCGTCTTGGGATCGTGCGCTCCGGCGGCCACCATGGCTTTGAGATCGCTGCGGGCTTGGTCGAGTTTGCCCTCTTTCACATTTAGCTCGGTAAGGGCGAGCTTGGCGTCGATTAGCTTAGGATCGGCCTGCTGGGCTTTGACGTAAGCACCTCGGGCACCGACGGGGTCGCCGGTTTGCAGCAGCAAGTCGCCCAACTTTTCCTGCAAAACGGCGGACTTGGGCCGCGCGTCGGCATACTCACGGGTCTTACCCACGGCGGCGGCAGGCTGATTTTGAGCCAGGTAGGTACGCGTTAGGGTATCGAGAGCCGGCACGTCTTCCGGATTGGATTTGAGCGCTTGTTCAAGAAAAGGGCGGGCCCCGGCGGGATCGTGTTGGGCCATATGCAGCAAAGCTTTTTGCAACAAAACGTCGCGCGAAGAGCCCTGCGTTGCAGCGTCATCAATGCCCTTCTTTAAGCCCGCGAGATCGCCGGTCGCGAGCAGAGCCCAGTTGCGCGTCAAAAGCGCCGGGGCCAGCTTCTTTTGATCCGCCGGAGCGGCGTCGATCAATTCGAGAGCGGTCTGGCCGCTTTTCTCTTGAATCAGAAGACGGCACAGTTCCACGCGGGCTTCGAGGAGGCGAGGGTTTAGCCGGACGGCTTCGCCGAGTTCCTGGCGCTGGTTTAAGTCCTGTCCGCGAAGGCGCGCGATTTGGGCGCGCAGGAAATACACGTCGCCAGAGCCGGGTTCAAAGCGCTGCGCCTGGCTGACGTCGTTTTCGGCCTCTTGCAACTTATTAAGAGAGAGATAGAGGACGGCACGCTGCAGGAGGGCTTCGACATCCTTGCCGTTCTGCTTCAGAACCTGGGTCAGGATGGCTTCGGCTTCGGCATTCCGATGGAGGCCGAGATAGGCGGAGATAAGCTGGCTGCGGGCTGCGCGGTCATTCGGATCTAACTGGTGAAGCCGGGCAAACTCAGCGGTAGCGCCTTTGGAATCGCCTTTTTGGGATAAATAAGCCCCATAAAGCTGGCGCAGAGAATGGTCGGGCAGCAACGAGATTTTTTGCAAGACGCGTTCGCCGTCGGCGGTGTTACCTTGTGAAAATCGCAGACGCATCAGGTCGAGCAGGGCGGGACCGTACTGGGGGTTCAGCTTGAGCGCCCGCAGGCACTCCCGTTCGGAATCCTCGTTTTTGCCGGTGATCCTATATATGCGGCTTAGCGCGACGGCCGCTTCGGGAGAATCGGGTGTCTTGGAGGCGCTGTCCACCAGCACCTTCTCGGCACCGGGCATATCGTGGGTGGTGAGCTTGATGTTGGCGAGGAGCATGGCGGCCTTGACTTCCCGCGGCGAGTGGGCCAGCACGCGCTCCAAATCTTGGATGGCGTTCAGCGGCTTGCCCAAGCGCATTTCCGCCACCGCCAGCGCGGTCGCGGCGTCGGTGTTTTCAGGCTGCGATGCCAGGACCGATTGCATGCTGGCTTGGGCGTCGGCGAAGAGTTTTTCATCGCCGCTCGAGGTTTTGAGCTCGGCCAGGCGGATGCGGGCTCCGACGTGCGACGGATCCAATTGAGTTGCTTTGAGGAGGAATTGAATGGCGGTGCCGGCGTCGCCCATTTCGAGATAAGCCCGTCCCAATTGGTAATAGGGCTCGGCATCCTTGGGGAGTATCTGGGCCGCATTCTTGAATTGAAGAATGGCGCGCCCATAGTCCTTCTT
>JANYJA010000064.1 GCA_025358575.1 Terriglobia bacterium | reverse complement strand
TCCTCATTCAGAAGGAATACGGCATGCGGGTCGCCGCCATGACGCTGGGCGCTCACGGGGCGCTTGCGCTTGAGAGCGGTAAATTCCACTATTCCCCTGCGTTCGTGGTCAATTGCGTGGATACCACCGGGGCCGGAGACGTGTTTCACGGGGCCTTTTGCTATGCTGTTCTCGAAGATATGCCCATGCGGGAAGCGCTTGATTTCGCCAATGCCTTAGCGGCTTTGAACTGCACTGCCATCGGCGCTCGCGGCGGAATTCGCGGGATTGCCGAAGCGCGGTCGCTGATGGCGCGCGCTGAACGCCGTATCGATTCCGGGATCCAGGCGCAGGCCCGGTAAGCAATGTTCCCCATTCGCGACGACCAGCCGAAATACTCTACGCCCGTTGTCACCATTCTGATTGTCGTGCTGAACGTGATGGCGTTCCTTTTCGAGCTTTCGCTGGACGACTATTCGCGCAACCACTTCATCATGTCGTTTGGGCTAATCCCCGGGAGATTTCATTTTTCGGCGCTGCTTACCTCTATGTTCATGCATGGCGGCTGGTTTCATATCATCGGCAATATAATGTTCTTGTGGGCCTTCGGTCGCACCATAGAAGACGCCATGGGTTCGGAGAAATTTATCGTTTTCTATTTGCTGTCGGGCTTAGCGGCGGGCATGACGCAGGTTCTCTTGAGCCCGTATTCCACCGTCCCGGTGGTCGGAGCGAGCGGCGCCATCGCCGGCGTGATGGGCGCATATCTGGTCACTTTTCCACGAGCGCGGATTCATACCATCGTGTTTATTTTCGTTTTTTTCACCAGTCTGGATATCCCGGCTGTGTTTATCCTGGTCTACTGGTTCATCACTCAGCTATTTAGCGGACTCGGGAGTATCGGCTATTCGCACATCTCGGAAGGCGGAACGGCCTGGTTCGCGCACATCGGCGGCTTCATCGCGGGTATCGTTTTCATCAAGTTGATGGGGATTCAAAATCGCTTCTATCGCCGTGGGGGAGCGCACTGGTAATGCTCGATGTTCTCGCGATCGCGGCGCACCCGGACGATGTCGAACAGACTTGCGGTGGAACCCTGCTATCCATGGCGGAGAAGGGCTACCGGACCGGAATTCTCGACCTCACGGCGGGCGACATGGGGACGCGTGGCACGCCTGAGACGCGCGTCGCCGAGTCTCAGGATGCCGCCAAGATTCTGCTCGCTCAATATCGCGGCAACCTGCACTTTCCCGATGCGCGTCTTGAAAACAGCATGCCAGGACGCATGACGCTAGCCGCGAGAATTCGCGAATTGAAGCCCCGTGTTCTAATTCTTCCCTATTGGGAAGGCCGCCACCCGGACCACTACCGCACGTCCGAGATCGGCTACGAAGCTTGCTTCCTGGCGGGTCTTAAGAAGCTCGATCAATACACCGAACCACACCGCCCGTTTAAGATTCTTTACGCCTCGATATACGCCAACGTGCAGCCTTCGTTCGTGGTGGACATCTCCGCGCAATTCGAACGGCGCATGTCCTCGCTTCTGGCTTATCGTTCGCAATATGGCGAGACGAAAGACGGTCAGGATCTGTTCCCCGACGAAGCCGAAATCCGCGAACGGCTCGCGGCGATAGCGCGCTTTTATGGCAACCTGATTGGCACTAAGTACGGCGAGCCTTTTGTCGTGAAAGAAACCATGCGCGTGGATGACGTGGTTGCGATGGGCGTACGCAGTATCTAGCGGGGGCTTAGCGCGGCGCGGATTTCTTCTGCTTGAGCGCGAGGGACTTTCGAACCCATTCATCAGCCAACTGCGTTTGCGTGAGATATTCGGCGGGAGTGTCTAGAAGGTCGGCGCGATAACGAAGAAGAAGGTTCATGTACGACATCGCGTCGTCGTACTCAGGATCGATTTCGAGAGCGCGCTTTAGCGCGGTGATGCCCTCATCGAGCATGGGCATGTACTTGATTTTGAGCGCTTGGCGAACGGTCACGTCGCGGATGGGGCCGGGGTCGTCGGGGCGCATTTTCGACTGAAGGCGGGCTTCCCTCTGGGCTGGAAGAAAATGTGTGAAGCTGATGACGCCGATGCTCAGCCAGGCCGTCTTCGTGTCGGGATCGATGTCGAGAAGCTTGCGATTCCATTCAAGCGCGTCATCCCAGCGCTTCTGGTTGTAATAAAGCGAGGCAATGGAGCCGATGGCCTGTTCATTGTTGGGTTCCATGGCGACGACCCGAGAGAAAATTTCAATCGCGGCCGCGCCAAAGCGCTGATTTTCGGGAGTGTCCAGCCCCGGAATAAACTGGGCGCCATAGGCAGCACCCAGGTAAAGGCGGCCCGTGACCGAGCGCGGGTCAGCTTGGGAGGCGCGCTGGAAATGCTGAGCGGCATCCGCATACCTGCCCTGTTGAAACGCGGCTAACCCAGCGTCGAGTTCCGCTTTTTGGGCGAAAGCGGACGCCGTAACGAACAATAACAGGAGGGCGGTTCTCACCATTTTCGGCACTATTCCAGAGATTGTATCGCCAAATGATAGACCTTGCCCCATGCGAAATTGTAAGCTGCGTCTGGAAGGGCATCCTTCAATTCGAGAATGTATGTCTCGCGGTTTGTTGTCACGCGGAGGCGGAATAAATTGGGGCGGCCAATGGTCTCGATGTCGCGATAGAGCCAGGTGCGTGAGTCCGCGGATTTGTCGCTAACGAATTGAATCCCATCATTACCAATTTCAAGAAAGCCGTTCGCGCCGCTGAACGTACGCCGGTGGTACGCGGCGATTCGGTATTGCGCGCTTTGTGAGTAATGGCCGATTACGGGGCGCTGCATGCGGGAACTCAAAAATTCCGCGATGGCTTCCACGGGTGCGTCCGGCAGGGCGCGAAATAGATACGCATGGCGTTCTGTGGGCCGCCACTTGCGAACCTCATAGGTTTGGAACCGGAGAGCGCGCGGATCGGCTACATCGGCCTCGCGCAAGTCGGCCATGGAAATATTGATCGTGGTCTTTCCGTCACTAGACTGGAAAGCGATGCCCTTGGAATCGATATGAATATTGCCGGGCTGGCTTCGCGGCGTTCGGACACGCGCGACCTGTAAGTCGAATGCGTTCGACCCAGGGCTCAGCATCAAAATTAGAATATGCGCAAAGATCATGCGAGCTCCTTGGCCAGCTTTCTTACTTCGAAGCCCTTCCAGATTTCGTAGACGGCTGGATAGACGAGCAGTTCCAGCAGGAACGAGGTGAAGATGCCGCCGACCATTGGGGCGGCGATGCGCCGCATCACGTCCGAACCGGCGCCGTGGGACCACATGATCGGGACGAGGCCAAGGAACATCACGGCAACTGTCATCACTTTGGGGCGCAGGCGTTTCACCGCACCATCTTCGATAGCCGCTCGCAGGTCCGACATGCCGCGCATTTGACCCGCGAGTTTTCTTTGTTCGTACGCCAGTTCGAGATAGAGCATCATAAACACGCCGGTCTCCGCATCTACGCCGAGCAGCGCGATCAACCCTACCCACACCGCGACGCTCATGTTGTATCCAAGCAAATAGAGCAGCCAGATCGCGCCGACCGCGGAGAAGGGAACCGCGAGCAGAATGATCAGAGTTTTGGCGAAAGATTTTGTATTGAAATAGAGGAGCAACACAACGATCAAGAGAGTGATCGGAACCACGATCCGCAGCCGTTCGCTGGCACGCTGCAGATACTCAAATTGACCGCTCCAAACCAGCTGATAGCCCGGCGGAAGGTGAACTTTCTGGGCCACGGCCTTTTGCGCCGCCGCCACGTAGCCGCCCAGATCCACACCGGATGTATCAACATACACGAAGCCCGCGAGAAATCCTTCTTCATTCTTGATCATGGGCGCGCCGGTCCGGACACTAAGATCGGCAATTTCTGAAATCGGAACCTGAGCGCCGTCGGGCGTAGGAACCATCACACGCCTCAGCATCGATAAGTTGTCGCGAAATCCGCGCGCGTAGCGCACGTTGACGGGATATCGCTCGCGGCCTTCCACTGTGGTGGTCACGTTCTGGCCGCCGATGGCAGATTCAATAATCTGATTGACTTGCGCGACGCTCAGGTTGTAACGCGCGGCTTCCGATCTCTTGACCTGAAAGTCGATATAGTACCCGCCTGTGACACGCTCGAAGAAGGCGCTGCGCGTTCCGGGAACAGTCTGTATTGCGTGCTCGATTTGGAGGCCGATCTTTTCGATCGTCTCCAGTTTCGGGCCGAGCACCTTTATGCCTACCGGCGTTCGAATTCCGGTTGTGATCATGTCGATGCGCGTGCGGATCGGGAACAGCCACGCATTTGCGAATGACGGAATCTGCACCGCGCGGTCGAGCCGCTCGATCAATGCTTCCCAGGTGATCGGTATTTCCTCCGGCCAGAATCGCGCGAGTTGCGGCTTGAGCCACGCGGGAGCCCACCGCGAATACCAGCGATCGTGATGTTCCTTGGGCCACTGGCTCTCAGGTTTGACCACTACCGTGGTCTCGACCATGCTAAGTGGGGCGGGGTCGGTGGCGGTCTCGGATTTGCCAATTTTCCCGTAGACGGTTTGAATTTCCGGAAATTGATGCAGAAGTTTGTCCTGAATCTGGAGGTATTTTTCGGCTTCGGTGATCCCTATTCCCGGTAGAGTAATCGGCATGTAGAGAATGGAGCCTTCGTTGAGAGGAGGCATAAACTCCGACCCGAGACGCCGATAAATAGGGATTGTGATCAACACCACGGCAAGCGCGGCAATCACAACCAGCCATCGGAGTTTCAGAGCGGCGCGTACGACGGGATGATAGAGTCGCATCAAAGGCCGGCTGATCGGATGTTTTTCTTCGCTGTGAAATTTACCGACAAGCGCGGAGTTGGCGATCCAGGAAACCCATTTCGGACGGAAACGGAAGTCGCGAGTCGTCATGAACAGAAGACGAATAGCCGGATCGAGTGTGATTGCGAGCACGGCCGCAATGATCATCGAGAAATTTTTGGTGAATGCGAGAGGCTTGAATAAGCGGCCCTCCTGATATTGCAGCGCAAAGATCGGCATGAATGAAACGGCGATGACCAGCAGTGAGAAGAAGCTCGGTCCGCCCACTTCCTTCACAGCCTCGATGATCACTCGCGACGCTGCGCCCGGCCGGCCCGCGGCCTCCCAGAGTTCCAGCTTTTTGTGAGTTTGTTCGACCACGACAATGGAGGCGTCCACCATCGCTCCGATCGCGATGGCGATGCCGCCCAGTGACATGATGTTCGCGGTGACGCCGGTCGCCTGCATCGGAATGAATGCCAGAATCACGGCGACGGGGATGGTGAGTATCGGGATGATGGCGCTCGGGATGTGCCAAAGAAAGATTAGAATCACAACACTGACAATCGCCAACTCTTCGATCAAGGTGTGACGCAACGTATCGATGGAGCGATCAATGAGATCGGATCGGTCATAGGTGACCATGACATCGACCCCGGGGGGCAGGCTGGATTTCAGTTCGCTCAGCTTGCGTTTGACGCGCTCGATGACGTCGCGCACATTCTGCCCATAACGGATAATCACGGTGCCGCCCGTTACCTCGCCTTCGCCATTTAGCTCCGTGAGGCCTCGCCGCATTTCGGGGCCCAGCTCGACCCGCGCGACATCACGCACGCGGATTGGCGCCCCGTTAGCACCGACGGCGACGGAAAGATCCTGAATATCGGCCAGCGACTGGATGTAGCCGCGGCCGCGCACCACGTACTCCTTCCCCGTCATTTCCAGGCTTCGCGCGCCAACCTCGTTGTTGCCGTTGCGCACTGCATCTACTACTTGCGCCAGCGGGACTTTGTAGGCAAGTAAACGATTGGGATCGACGTTGATTTGATACTGCTTCACGAATCCACCGATGGTGGCGACCTCAGCAACTCCTGGCACGCTCTCCAGCCAGTAGCGTAAATACCAATCGTTGAACGAACGCATCTGTTGGAGATTGTTCTGCCCCGTCTTATCGACTAGCGCATACTGGAAGGCCCAGCCTACGCCGGTCGCATCTGGTCCGAGTTTCGGCGAAACACCTTCGGGAAGGTGGCCGGTGAGCTTGCTCATGTATTCGAGTACGCGGGTGCGGCCCCAGTAAATGTCGGTTCCTTCGTCGAAGATCACATAGACATAAGAGAAGCCGTAGTCCGAGCTGCCCCGCACCACGCTGACGTGAGGCGCGGCAAGCATCGCTGAAATGATTGGATAAGTGACCTGGTCCTCGATGAGATCGGGACTGCGTCCCGGCCACTCGGTATAAATAATGACTTGCGGGTCGGAGAGATCCGGAATGGCGTCAAGCGGAATCTGGCGCATCGACCAGACGCCATAGAGAGTCAGGCAGATTGTCAAAACGACAATCATGATTCGATTTCGGGCGGAAAATTCAATGATGCGGTTTATCATTGGGCTCTACCGCGCGGTGATGTTCGTCTGTTTGACGCCCACCACGTTTCCGTTGCGGCGCACGGTCACAGTGGTCTGCCATGTCCATGCCATCAAGAACTCGATTTGTCCGGTGTAGATACCGTTACCAGAATTATTCAGCGTCGCCTTCGAAGTCATCGGTGCCATGGAACCCATTTGCGGCATGAACAAGGCGACGTCAACCTGAGCGCCGATAAGCGGATTACCCGACGCATCTTTCACCACAACCTGAATCGCATTCATTCCGGTCTTGGCCGTCTTGGGTTCGAGCACTTCAACCGAAATGGCTTGCCGCGGATTAGGCTTGCTTGATGCGGGGGCCGTGGACGCGGCACCCATGCTGGCGAAAGCTCCCTTAAGACGGCTCTCAGAATCGACGATAAAGTTCGCCCCGGTGACAACTCGTTCTCCGGAATCCAAACCATGCTCGATAGCCACCTTATCGCCGGATTCGACGCTGGCTCGGACGCGGCGTGGTTGAACGTATCCGTCACCCTTGTCGATAAAGACATACTGCTCGGTGCCGGTGTCCATCAGTGCATCCGGGGGGATGAGCAGCTTTCGACCGAGGATTGAAGTTAGCGTGATATTAGTGAACATTTCGGGTTTGAGCGAGAGACTCGGGTTGGGAAAGTCCATTCGTGCCTGAACAGTGCGGGTCTTGGGATCGAGGAACGGGTAAATGAAATCGATGCGCCCATGGAGGGTGCGCCCAGCACCGGAGTAGGGCAGCTCGATGCTTGCGGCTTGACCCGTGTGAACAAACGCGAGATCGCTCTCATAGACTTCACCGAGCACCCAGACGCGCGAAAGGTCCACGATGGTGAAGAGATCCTTCGACGGGTCGACGAACGTGCCGTGGTGATAAGCGGTTCGCTCCATGACCACGCCGCTTACCGGCGAATAGACCGAAATGGCGCGCTTGACCTTGTGTTCGGTTTCGAGGCTCTGGATTTCCTTGTCGGTGACGTCCCAAAGACGAAGGCGCTCTCTGGCAGCCGCGATCAAATTCTCCGAGCCAATCGAAGCCGACGCAAGAGTGCTTCCGCGCAGTAAGTCGCGCGATTTGAGTGCAAGCAGATAATCCTGCTCGGTAGCAACCAAGTCGGGGCTGTAAATGGTGAACAGTGGGTCGCCCGCGCGGACAGATTTTCCGACCGAATCTGCAAACACTTCTTCGATATAACCGGAGACCTTGGTGTGGATGTGAGTGAGACGGGTTTCGTCATAGCTAACTTTGCCCACGATGCGGATTTCTTTGGTGAGCGTTCCGAATTCAGCGGGGACGGAGCGCATCCCGATGAGTTGCTGCTTTTCCGGCGGTACGAAGATCGCGGTGTCCGCCATGGTTGGGGCTGCGGATATAGTTGCCGCCGCCGCCGAGGCGGAAAGCTTAGGGGCCGGGCGGGGCGGGTCGCCATGTTTGGCGAAATAAGCCAATGCAATAAGAGCGACGGACAGCAAAGCGGCCAGAAAAAGGTTGCGGATGCGGTCTTGTTTCATTGGTTTAGATCCTGAAATGGGACGAGCTCCTTACCGACGACGGCCTCAAGCGTGGCGATGGCTTGCTCATGCCGGGCGAGCTCGTCGTAATACTGGCGTTCGATAGCGATCAGGCTTGTCAGATTACTCACCAGAGTCAGGAAATCGATGCTGCCTACCTCGTAAGCGCCCGCCGCTGAGTCTACGGTAAGCGAAGCCTGAGGAATCAGCGTGGTCTTGTAGAGATTCAGAATGCGTTCACTGCTTTGAATTGCGTAATACTCATCCTTGACTTGATAGATAGCCTGTTGTTGCGCGGTGCGATAATTCTGTTTGGCCTCGTTAAGACGGGAATAAGATTCTTCTACCGCGTAGCGTTGTTTGCGAGCGTAATAGATCGGGATTTTGACCTGGATGGCCGCCATGTAATAGTCCGGGAAATTCGATCCGGTATGCTCCCATTGGATATTGACGCCGAAGTCTGGGCGAAAATCCTTTAAGCTGCGATTGATTCCCACGGCGCGAGCGTCGACCATTTTTTGCCCGGAGAGCACACGCGGCGCGTGCATTGCGAATTTTAGTAAGTTGTCGAGCGGCACTGAAAACGAGCTTGGCTGGATATCACCCGGCGCCCGCAGCTTGATATGTGGCGCCGCCAAGAGCGACACGATTTGGGCCTCGGCTCGCTGGCGCTTTTCGTCCAGTAGGGCTAGTTGCGGCTCCTGCGTGGACACTTCGAGTTGCGCTTTGAGAACGTCATGCTGAAGCCCTTTCCCCACCTTGTAACGATTGCGCGCGATCTCTTCGAAACGGCTCAGGAGATCCCTATTTTTTCGCGTCAGTTCGATCGCCTTGTTTACCGCTAGCCACTCATACCAGGCGATCTTCAGCCGTGAGGTCACGTCGAGGACGACGGAGCGATAGTTCTGTTCTTCGCTCTCAGCTTCACGTTTGGCTTCCTCGGTGGCGAGGCCCAGCTTCCCCGGAAAGGGAAGTTCCTGCGAAATGCCAATGCCCTGATATGCAAAGTCACTGGCGTTGAGGCGGGAGAACGGATGGCCGACACCAAAATTGGTATAGCTCGCCATCGGCTCTGGAAGCGTGCCCACCTGCGATGGACGCTTCGTAGCGGATTCGAAGTGCGACCGCGCGGCCTGAATCTCGGGATTATCCCGCACCAACGCGTCCAATAGATCTTTTGGTCCAAGTAACTTGTCTTCCGCATGCAGCGGCGAGAGCGCCAAGGCCAGCATGCAGAGACCTTTCCCGCAAAATGTCGCAGGCATATGACCTCCTAAAATTGAATTGACTTGAAGGGAAGGTATGAGACGCGCCGAAGCGACACGCCGGGCGGAGAGTCTAGATCAGCAAGGGGAGGGTGAGACGGGAGTCGGGGGAAGAACCCGGTGGCTGTTGAATCTCGACAAAGTCAAACGTCTTCCAAAGCTGCAAAGCCGCGCAGGAGACGATTGTCGATGAGACGGCAAGAACGAGATCTGAATGGTCCTGTGTAGGACTGCTTACTAATTGGTTACCGCCGGGAATCGTAGCTTTACAACAATCGTCGGAATTGGACGGGGAGCACTTGCCTTTCTTGCAGCAAGCCGCGGCCTTTTGATCGAACTTTCCGCTAGAGAAGCAGTCG
>JANYJA010000136.1 GCA_025358575.1 Terriglobia bacterium | reverse complement strand
GTTACGGGCTCGCTTTATCTGGATTACGGGAAAAGGGCCAAATTCAGCTTTCGATGTAGACAGTTGGGTGGGGACAGGACCCCGTCCTGTCCCGTAAAAGATGCCCGCTTAGATCGCTCGCCGGCCCGAAATGAGCTGGATGACTAGAACTACGACGGCAATCACCAACAGAATGTGAATATAAGCGCCCATTGCAGGCAACCCGACTAGTCCCAAAAGCCACATCACCAACAGAATCACAAAAATCGTCCAAAGCATACGTTCCTCCTTATCTGGGTGGCTCAGATGCACGCCAGAACATCAATCACAGAAGCACTTCTCATGCCAAACTTCCCCAATAGATTTCCAATGATACGATTGGTTTCTGCGCATCGGCATCCATACCTCCCGCTCTGGAGCGCTCGAAAATGCAGCACTGAAGGCAGCGGAACTCGGAGCGAATACCTTTCAGATCTTCTCGAGCAGCCCGCGGATGTGGCGTGCCTCGGTTCCAGACCCAATTGACGTTGCACGATTCCGCAAGGTCCGAACCGACTCCGATCTCAAGCCACTAGTCATCCACTCGAACTACCTCGTAAATTTGGCTTCTCTCGAACCGGAGGTTCGCGCGAATTCAATCGCTTCATTTCGAGGTGAAATGGAACGTGCCGCTACGATTGGCGCGGAGTTTCTGGTTCTTCATCCGGGAAATTACAAGGGACAGTCGCGTGACGAAGGTTTAGCGGCTTTCGTACTTGGACTTGCCGACTCCGCGAGGGGCCTTAATCGCAGCGTGACCGTGCTCCTCGAAAACACCGTGGGCGCAGGATGCCAGCTCGGCGGCAATTTCGAAGAATTGAGGGCGCTCAGGGAACTGGCGGCAGGCGAAACCGATCTGCGAATCGGCTACTGCCTGGATACCTGCCATCTGCTCGCATCGGGATTCGATGTGGTGAGCGAAGACGGCGTGAACGCGACCTTCGCGCACGCGGACAGAATCCTCGGCATCCGGCACGTGCGCGTGATACACGCCAACGATTCGAAATCGCCGTGCAATTCGCACATCGACCGCCACGCGAACATCGGAGAAGGCTTCATCGGCGAAGAGGGATTCCGGCGAATTCTAAATCATCCGCTGCTTCGGCGAAAGCCGTTCATCCTCGAAACACCCGTCGATGAAGAAGGCGACGACCGCCGCAACCTCGAAAAGCTCAAAGCGCTCTCCCTTAAATTCTCGTCATCCTGAACGTTTGTGCCAGACTCGAAATTAGACGCGAATGCCCGAACAACCCTACGATTTTCAACAGATTGAGTCCAAGTGGCACGCCCGCTGGGTGGACAGCGATCTCTACAAGGCCGAAGAGAATTCCAGCAAGCCGAAGTATTATGTGCTCGAAATGCTTCCGTATCCCAGCGGGGAGCTTCACATTGGCCACATACGGAACTATTCCATCGGCGATGCGCTGGCCCGTTACCAGTGGATGCGCGGCTTCAACGTGCTGCATCCCATGGGCTGGGATGCGTTTGGCCTCCCGGCGGAAAATGCAGCCATCGCGAACAAACGCCCGCCGGGTGAATGGACGCGCCACAACATCCAGAAGATGAAAATCACGCACCGCCGCTTTGCGTTCAGTTACGACTGGGACCGCGAAGTGACCACGTGCGACCCGGAATACTATCGCTGGAATCAGTGGTTCTTTCTGCGGATGTTCGAGCGCGGCCTAGCCTATCGCAAGAAGGCCATGGTCAACTGGTGCCCGCTCTGCGCCACGGTTCTGGCAAACGAGCAAGTCGTCGATGGCTGCTGCTGGCGTCACGACACCACGCCGGTGGTGCAGCGTGCTTTGGAGCAGTGGTTTCTGCGAACCACGGCCTATGCCGAGGCGCTTCTGGCCGACATCAAGCTGTTGGAGGGAAACTGGCCCGATCGCGTCCTAACCATGCAGCGCAATTGGATCGGGCGCTCGGAAGGCGCGCAAGTCGATTTCACGATCGCCGACGTCAGGGTGCCTGTTTTCACCACGCGCATTGACACTGTCTACGGCGCAACGTGCCTGATCCTCGCCCCGGAGCATCCCCTGGTGCGAGACCCTCGAGCCAAAGCGATGATCGACGCGCGCGCCGCCCAAGGTCCCGGTGAAGTGCTGAAAGATGGATTCTTTACCGGCGATTACGCGATCAACCCGTTCAGCGGCGCCAAGATTCCGGTTTGGGTCGGGAACTTCGTCCTGATGGGCTACGGGACAGGCGCGATCATGGCCGTCCCCGGTCACGATGAGCGCGATTTCGAATTCTGCACGAAGTACGGCATCCCCATTCACCCCGTGATTCGACCCATCGACGGTGTGCTCGCTAACTCCGCCACCATAACCGAAGCCTTCGGCGACGACGGCATTCTAGAAAATTCCGGCGAATACACCGGCCTTGCCAGCGCCGATGCGCGCGCTCGCATGTGCGAACGCGCCGAGCGTGAAGACTTCGGCAAACCTTCCATCACCTTTCGCTTGAAAGATTGGGGTGTCTCCCGCCAGCGCTATTGGGGCACGCCGATCCCCGTTATCCATTGCCCCAAGTGCGGCGTAGTTGCGGTTCCCGACGACCAGCTCCCCGTCGTGCTCCCCGCCAATGTCGAATTTACCGGTGAGGGCCGCTCGCCGCTGGAGAATGTTCCCGAGTTCGTCAACGTGCCCTGCCCGATATGCCGCGAGCCGGCGCGTCGCGAGACCGACACCATGGACACCTTCGTCGATTCGTCCTGGTATTTCTATCGCTACTGCGATCCGCACAACGACGCCGCGCCTTACGATTCATCCAAGATCGCCTACTGGTTCCCAATCGATCAGTACATCGGCGGCGTTGAACACGCCATTTTGCATCTGATTTATTCGCGCTTCTGGACGAAGGTGATGCGGGATCTTGGACTGATCGCTAACGATGAGCCCGTGAAGAAAATGTTCACGCAGGGTATGGTGATTCGCAATGGCGTGAAGATGTCGAAATCGAAGGGGAATGTGGTGCCGGCATCCGAAGTCGCGGAAAAACACGGTGCCGACACGGCTCGCATGTTCGCGCTTTTCGCCGCCCCTCCCGAGAAAGATGTGGATTGGATCGATGCCGGCGTCGAAGGTGTCGCGCGTTTCCTGGGACGCGTCTACCGATTCGCCACGCGCAATATTCCCGCGCCTATGACGGGCGATGGCAGTTCCGATGAAAAAATCATCCGCAAACTGCATCAGACGCTGCGCAAGGTTACCGACGATTTCAACTCGCGCTGGCACTTCAACACGTCTATTGCGGGAATCATGGAACTGACGAACGACCTATACGCCGAAGAGCCCCGGCTCTCCGGCGCGGCACTGACGCAGATTACGGAAACCGTTACCTTAATGCTTGCGCCATTCGCGCCTTACGTGGCTCAAGAGTTGTGGCAGCAGCAAGGCAAATCGGGCGAGGTTTTCAAGCATGTTTGGCCCGCCTACGACGCGGAACTTGCGCGCGAAGCGGGGGCCGACGTGGTCCTGCAAGTGAATGGCAAAGTACGCGGCCGCATGGCGGTTCCGTTTGGAACCTCCAAAGAAGAACTCGAACGACTCGCGCTCGAAAATCTCGCGGCATTCCTACCGGGGAAGACGGTCGTGCGAATGATCGCCATCCCCGATAAACTCGTCAATATCGTTGTGAAATAGGCGCGTCCCCTAGGCCACCATTTTGTGCGGATCGATGACGAACTTCTTGGCCGCGCCCTTATCGAAATCTTTGTAACCCTGCGCCGCCTGATCCAGCGAAATCATGGTCACGTTCACGGCCTTGGCGATCTGAATCTTGTCGTAAAGAATCGCCTGCATGAGGTGCCGGTTGTACTTCAACACCGGCGTCTGCCCCGTTGAGAACGTATGCGACTTCGCCCAGCCCAGCCCGATGCGAATGCCCAGTCTCCCTACTTTGGCATTCTCATCCACGCCGCCCGGATCGTCCGTTACGTATAAGCCGGGAATGCCGATGGCGCCGCCCGCGCGCGTAACCTCCATTAGCGAATTCAGCACTGTTGCCGGACGCTCCACGCCCGCATCACCGCCGTGTCCGCGTGCTTCGAAGCCCACGCAATCCACCGCGTTGTCGACTTCCGGCACTTTTACGATCGCGGCGATCTGCTCGCTAAGCGGGGTATTCTTCTTCAGATCCACCGTCTCACATCCGAAACTACGTGCCTGCTCCAATCGCTCTGGAATGAGATCGCCCACAATCACGCACGCCGCACCCAGCAACTGGCAAGCTGCCGCGCATGCCAACCCCACCGGACCCGCGCCCGCAACGTACACCACGCTTCCCGGACCCACGCCCGCCGTGACAGCACCGTGATAGCCCGTCGGAAAAATATCCGACAGGAGCGTGAGGTCTTTAATCTTCGCCATGGCCTGCGCTTTATCGGGAAACTTGAGCAGATTGAAATCGGCATATGGCACCATCACGTATTCGGCTTGACCGCCGATCCACCCGCCCATATCGACGTAGCCATAGGCCGCGCCGGGCCTCGACGGATTCACGTTCAAGCAAATTCCCGTTCTGCCCTCCTTGCAATTGCGGCATCGCCCGCACGCGATGTTGAAGGGGACTGACACCAAATCGCCCTTATGAATAAATTCCACATCGCGCCCCGCCTCGATGACTTCGCCGGTAATCTCATGCCCGAGAATGAGGCCGCTCGGAGCGGTGGTGCGCCCGCGGACCATATGCTGGTCGCTGCCGCAGATGTTGGTGGTGACGATTTTGAGAATGACCCCGTGGTGGCACTGCCGCTGCCCTAGCGCCAACTTCGGATAATCAATGGACTGCACCTCTACCTTGCCGGTGCTGACGTACGCGACTCCGCGATTCGATGACATGTTGTGATCTCCACTCCTTGGTGGTTCCGTGCGCTCACGATGACATCAGAGTTTGCGCGTGAGGTCAAGTGCGCATGCATTAGATCTTTTGCAGGACCCATGTAGTCATGCAACGTAGATTCTGAACGATCGTCGTCTTCAAAGGGTCGAGGAGCTGAGCGCCGAGTTCCTGGGACAGCGCGGTGAGAAACGGCTCGTCAACCAGGTAGCGAACGGACCCGTCGGGGAGGAGGAAACGGCGGCCGTCGACGCGCTGAATTTGGTGCTCCATACCGATAGAGGACGCAAGCCGGCAGAAGAAGAGACCGCCAGGCTTTAAGACGCGCCAAGTGCCGAGGAGCATTTGGCGGAACTGTTCATCGTCGCATGCGAAGTGCAGGACTGCGCAGCTGACAACGACGTCCGCGAAGTCCGCCGGAAAAGACATTTGTTCGACGCTTTCAACCCGGAAGTTCAGGGCGGGGAGCGATTCGCCAAGCCGGCGCACGGCATCAATGGCTTCCGGATCGGAATCGACTCCGAAGACTTCGTAACCTTCTTTGACGAAATAGTAGATGTTGCGGCCGGAACCGCATCCGGCATCGAGGAGGCGCATTCCCGGTGCGATACGGCCACGTAGAAGCTGATCGAATAAATAGATATCGATGGGTCCGAATTGGTCTTGGATCCCGCTCACTTTGAGGGGAGTTTGGCTTCGTGACCCGTGGCGGTGGTGATCCAGTGGATTTGGTCGGTGGAATACTCCTGGCGATAGTCGATCGTTGCCGGGGTGATGAACACGTTCACTACGCGGAACGAGATGTTCTTACCGTCTTTCTTAATTTCCCATGGGAAAGTCCACACATTGCCTTTGATGAGAAGTTTGCCAGAACCGGGCTCGCCTCCATCGGCGGGAATGGGGTGCGAGGTATAGGTGTCGTTTTTGGGGTTATAAGTGAAGACGATCAGAGCCTTCGATTCGCCGTTGACGTATTGATTGCACGAATAAAATCCAGCGCTGCGCCAGCACTCGTTGCGAAGTGTCGAGGAGTCTTTGCCAGCCTTGCTGAACGGAGTATCCAAATTCTCCAGTTCGACCTTCCACGTGCCTTCATACGCGGCGATGCGATCGATGCCAGTTGGCTCGGCGGCCAATGCGCTCAGGAATAAACTGCCGATGACCATGACCGATCGCATGTTAGTTATCCACTTACTGAGTCAGTGCAATATACACGGAGTTACTATTCATGCCGCCGTTCAGCGATAGAGTAACGGGAATTAGGACACCCGTTGTCGGCAGGTTGGGCGGCACAACCACGTTGATCTGGTAGAGTCCAACAAAGTTTGGCGTGAGACCGGCGAAGAGTACGTTGCCCATGGTTTCGGTGACAAACCCGCCGCCAAAGAGCACGCTGGGAGTAGGGACAACACGCGCCAGAGGCTCTGCCGCGGGAGCGCCCGCACCGGTGGGAACCGCGGGAGTGGTGGCGCCGAGTCCGATGGCATAGATGGTAAGGGCATCGCCGATCTTAGCGGGATGGCTCCCAGGAGCGGCACCGACGGGCGCGACGATAGAACCATCCTGATTGACGATGATGCCGTAATTCTGCGGTCCGAACTGCAGCAATTTCGGCGCGAAGGGCTGGACGGTGATGGATACGGTGTTGCCGCGCTGGCCATCGCGCTCGACGCTGACGAGGGCTTGGCCAGGAGCGGTTTCGTAGGGAATCTGGAAATCGATCTGCGTGCTGGAGGTGTAGTAAAGCGGGGCTGGGACGTTGTTCACATAAACACGCGTGCCGTTGAGGGTGGTGACCAGCGGAACAACCGAGCCGCCGCCCGGCGCGATGCTGGAAAACTGACCACCGAAAATGGCGACGATGTCGCCGGGCGAGACGGCTCCAGGCACGAAGGTGGCGTTGTTGACGACGCCGCCAAAAGAGGCGACAGGCCCGCTTTGCGCGGCCACGGTGAATTGAATAGGTAAGGATACAGCGGCGTTGTTGGCGGCATTCGAAGTCAGGGTCACGGTGCCTTGGTAAATGCCGGCTGCGATTTGCGAGGGATCGGCGGTGACAGCGATTGTGCCATTATCGACGACCACGGCAGTGAGCCAATTGGCACCGCTAGTTGCGGTGGTGGTCACGCCCGTGATGGCAAGCGACCCCGCCCCGGTGTTTTGCACGCTGATGTTCTGCGTTTGTTTCACGCCGCCGTGGATCAGGTTGAAGGATGCCGAGGGACTGGCAAACTGGGCGATCGGTGATGCGGTGACGTGGAGTTTGACTGCAATGGTCTTGTTATCGGCGGCGTTGGTGGAGCCGGTGATAACGACCGAGCCGGAGTAATCGCCGGCGGCTTGGCCAGGCTGCGAGGTCACCTTGATGATATAGGGATAAAAATAGGAAAAGACGCCTTGCCCGTTAAGTGTTGCGGTGAGCCATTTGCTGCCGTCTTGCGTCGTCGTCGTCGCGGTTACAAGGCTACGGGCGAGGACCGTCGAACTGGCACTCCCGCCATTGGGCGAGACATAGAATTCGAGCGTGCTGGGGATGCCGCCGATCTGCACGGAGACGTAGAGGGTCTGAGGAGAATCGATGGCAGCGGGGTCGCTCACCGTTACGGTGCCGGAGTAATTTCCCAAGGAGAGCGAGGCGGTGTTCAGCGCGATCTGGATGGGGATGCAGGTACCAATGGTAGTGGTGCAGGGGCGGGCCGCACCGAGCGTGGCTGCGATCCAGGACGTGGATGACGAGACCGTCAGATTGAGCGTCCCGTCACCGGCGTTCGACGCTTCAATGGTTTGCGTGGTGCCGTTCGTTCCGAGGGCAATGATGGCGGGCGCAGTGCCACCACTGCTGAGGCGCAGCTGCGGGGCAGCGTAAACCGCCGAAACGGTCGAGAGAAATAGCGTGAGGAAGATAGCTTTCATAAATTAAACCCATTCGAAGGCGCCCTTTTTGTACGCCCAAATATAACCGACGATCAGGATGGATAAAAAGACGAAGACCTCGGCGACGCCGAACCACCCAAGCGTGCGATATTGGACGGCCCAGGGTAGAAGGAAAATAGTTTCGACATCAAAGATGACAAAAAGGATCGCAATGATATAGAAGCGAACGGTGTAGCGCCCGCGCGAGTTGGAAGCGGCTTTGATGCCGCATTCGTAAGGTTCGAGTTTAGTTCGCGAAGGGGCGGACGGGCGCACCAGCCGCGCCGCGACCAGAGTCAGCGTGGGGAGGAGGATGGCGACGGCGAGAAATATGAACAGCGGGAGATAGCCCGGAGGCATGCGTTAGTTGGCGAATTTAAGTTTGCGCAGAGTCGCGGCAGGCTCATCGTCCGCGAACTGGGTGAGAGCGGCCGTCTCATAGCCGTTTTCCAAGGCGACTCCGGCGGGCGGCGCGGTGAAAGGAAAGCGGCTCTTTAAGAGTTGGAGGTCGGTAGAGACGGCTCCTTTAAGCGCGGTCGCCTGCATGAAGTTGGGCGCGAATTGAGGCTGGGTGGTGGCGACGCCCACGAAGCGCGTGACACCCCAGTTGAGTTTCGCCATGCGCTTTCCGGCATCAAGGCAATGCATGCACTCGGGATCGAAGAAATAGATGAAAACTTTGCCTTCCTGGATGGAGTAAGGCTTGCCGTCCACCATGATGGTGGCGGGAGCTTGTACACCTTTGTGGCGGGCGGCCGAAACTCCGTAGGAGACCCCGGCGAAGACGCTGAGGGCGCACAGGATTAACACGGCATTTCGAAGTCCTTCCGAACGGCGGACCCATAAGCCAGCGACGATGGCGCATAGCAACATGAGAGAATCGGCGACAAAGAAGCCGGGACCCACGGCGCGCTTTACCCACGGGAAGCAGGAACATTCGGCACCGCGCAGTTCGTTGTAATGAATGGCAATAAAACCCATGAAAGCCACAAGGAGAGCGCATCCGAGCCAAGCGCCCCAGCGACGAAACTTGGGGATAAGCAGCATTACCCCGGCCAAGGTTTCCGCGATGCCGAGAGATATGGCGGTGAAAAGACTCAGATTCTCAGGAACTTTGGCCTGCGCCAAGCGCACGGCCGCGCCAGTGGGGTCCGTGACTTTCCAGAGGCCGGCAACCAGAAATATGATCGCGATGAGGATTGCCGCGGTCCAGTTGAGAAGTGATTTCCAGGCGGGGGGATTGAGGGGAGAGACGCCTTCCATAGGCATAGAAATGCCATCAGTCATATTCGACTAGTTTAGCGCGGGTGCGGGAGGCTAAAGGCGGGGGGATTTGCGGGCGAGCCTGGAGGTCCGCCCGCAGGGGACAATTATTCGCCCGCGTGGCGAATCTTATCGCCAATTTTTTCAGTTTCCTGGCCAACTTTCTTGGCGGCGTCCTTGGTCTTGTCGGCTACCTTCTCGGCGCCTTTCTTAGCATCATGCGCAACATCATCGATTTTCTTTTTCACGTCTTCACGACTCACTGACATAGAGAATCTCCTCGGCGAATGCAAGAGCAATTTAGTTTCCAGCGCTTGATAAAATCAGGTTTTGCGACTTCCCACTCTGCGTTTCCATCCAAACACCTTCATGAACTCCGAATCGGATCTGATTGCTCAAATCGGCGCCACTCCCCTGCTGCGGCTGCGCACGTTGACAACGGAAATGCCGAAGGTAGAAATTTACGGAAAAGCCGAATTCCTCAATCCGGGGGGGTCGGTGAAGGACCGTCCGGCGCTGAGCATGATTCGCGACGGGGAGCGGACGGGTAGGCTGGACAAGACCCGGGTCATCCTAGATGCCACCAGCGGAAACACCGGGATCGCGTACGCCATGATTGCGGCGGCGAGCGGATATCGGGTGAAGCTGTGCTTGCCGTCGAACGCATCGGAAGAGCGCAAGCGGATTCTGAAGGCGTACGGAGCAGAGATTGTGTTTACCGACCCGGGGGAGGGGTCGGACGGAGCGATTCGAAAAGCGCGAGAGATTTTCGCGGACGATCCGGCGCGTTATTTCTATCCGGATCAGTACAACAATCCGGCGAACTGGCAGGCGCACTTTGAGACGACGGGGCGAGAAATTGTCGAGCAGACCGGGCGGCGTCTTACGCACTTCCTGGCTGCGATGGGGACCAGCGGAACCTTTGTTGGCGTGACGCGACGATTGCGCTTGGAAATGCCGCGGGTGCGCTGCATCTCGGCGCAGCCGGCGACCGGATTTCACGGGCTGGAAGGTTTGAAGCACATGCCCACGGCGATTGTCCCGGGGATTTACGATGAAAAGCTGGCGGATGAAAATGTATGGCTGGAAACGGAAGAAGCGCACGCCATGGTGAGGCAACTGGCGCGAGAGGAAGGGCTGCTGGTCGGGATTTCAGCGGGCGCGAACGTCTCGGCGGCACTGCGGATCGGGCGCGCCATACATGCGCGGGGAGAAGCGGGAGTGATTGTGACGATTCTGTGCGACGGCGCGGATAAATATTTAAGCGAGCCGTTTTGGGACGAAGCATGATTCATGTAGAACAGGGGCCGTGGGCGGTGATGGTGGCGCATGCGGAGGCTGCCTATCCTAATGAGTGTTGCGGCGTGATGCTGGGCAGTTCGGATGACGACAAGCTGGTGCGCGAGGTGGTGGCGCTGGAGAATGCATCCAAGGGATCGCAGCGGGCGCGGTATGAACTGCGGCCGGAAGATTTATTGAAGGCGGATCGTGAAGCGCGCCAGCGCAATATGGATCTGATTGGGATTTACCATTCGCATCCCGATTGCGGGGCTTATTTTTCGGAGACCGATTTGAAGAATTCGTGTCCGTGGTATTCGTTCGTGGTGCTTTCCATTCACAATGGGAAGTTCGATCATGCCAATAGCTGGCTCCCGAACGCAGAGCAGACTGAGGCGAAAAAAGAGGAACTGACATGGCAAAAATTTTGATTCCAACGCCCTTGCGGCAATTTACGGAAAAACAGAACACGGTGGAAGCGTCGGGGGCGACGGTCGGCGAAGTGCTCGCCTCGCTGACGGCGCAATTTCCGGCGCTGAAGCAGCAGCTCTATAGCGACCAGGGCAAACTGCGGAGTTACGTGAACGTGTACCTGAATGACGAGGACATCCGCTATATCGATAAAGAAGCCACCACGGTGACGGACGCCGATACGCTCTCGATTGTGCCGAGTATCGCGGGGGGCGCGCCGGTGGCTGAAGCGGCGCCCGCGCGAGCCGAAACGGCGACGCTCACGAAGGAAGAAATTCTGCGCTACAGCCGCCACTTGATCATGCCGGAAGTCGGCATGGAAGGGCAGTTAAAGCTAAAGCAGGCGAAAGTGCTTCTGGTGGGCACCGGGGGCTTGGGCGCGCCGCTCGGGTTGTATCTTGCGGCGGCAGGCATCGGTAGGATCGGGCTGGTGGATTTCGATATCGTAGATCACACCAACCTCCATCGGCAAGTGATTCACGGGACGAAGGACGTGGGCCGCAAGAAACTGGATTCGGCGATTGACCGGATGCGCGACATCAACCCGAACGTTCAGTTAGATCGTCACGAAGTGGCGCTGACGAGCGAGAACGCATTCGAGGTGATGAAGGATTACGACATCGTGGTGGACGGCACGGACAATTTTCCGACGCGGTATTTGGTGAACGATGCGTGCGTGATTTTGAAAAAGCCGAACGTCTACGGATCGATTTTCCGGTTCGAGGGGCAGGCGACGGTGTTCGCGTATGAGGGCGGGCCGTGTTACCGGTGCTTGTATCCGGAGCCGCCGCCGCCGGGATTGGTGCCGAGTTGCGCGGAGGGCGGAGTGCTGGGAATTCTGCCGGGAATGATCGGCATAATTCAGGCGACGGAGACCGTGAAGCTGATTTTGGGGATTGGTCAGCCGCTGGTAGGACGGCTGGTGTTGTATGACGCGCTTGACATGAAATTCCGCGAGTTGAAGCTGCGGCGAAATCCGGAGTGCCCGGTGTGCGGGGATCATCCGACGGTGACGAAGCTGATTGACTACGAGCAGTTCTGCGGCGTGGCGGCGGCCTCGACGGTGCCAGCGTCGGGGGAAATCACGGCCGCGGAAGTGAAGGCGAAGATTGATCGCGGCGACAAGTTTCTATTGCTGGATGTGCGTGAGCCGCATGAAGCCCTGATTTGCCGGATTTCCGAGGCGACGTTGATCCCGCTGGGTGAGTTGGCCAAGCGCGTAAGTGAACTGGATATGACGGGCGAAATCGTGGCGCACTGCAAGAGTGGGAAGCGTAGCGCGCAGGCAATCGAGATTTTGAAGGTAGCGGGTTTCAAGAATCTGCGGAACATGACGGGCGGGATTTTGGCGTGGAGCGATCAGGTGGATCGGACGATGCCGAAGTATTAGTGTCATGAAAATACAGAAGCTCGCAGTCGAGGGATTTCGATCGCTTGCGGATGTCGCGTGGACGCCCGGTGATTTGAATTTGGTCATCGGACCGAACGCGAGCGGCAAGACAAATTTACTGCGGATTCTAGAATTGGTGTCAGTGGCGGCGCGGGGTGGGCTTGGAAAGTATGTGCTCGCGCAGGGCGGGATCGAGCCGCTATTGTGGGATGGCGCCGCTAAGAAATTTACAATCAATTTGAGTTTGACTCCGGAGGGACACTTCGAAGCCAAACTGACCCGGTTTGACTATGCGACCGAATTCTCCAGGCTGGGCACTTCCAGTTCGTATCGTTGCTCGTTGGAAGTTCTTGCTAAGCATAACTTTACCGAAAACAGCACATCTAATCTTATAAAGCGCACGCCATCGGAACTAGTAATCGCCAGCCACGGCGCAACGATTGAGCATCTCGACCCCGCCCAATTCTCAGAGGAGGAAACTGCTCTAGCGATGATGGGATGGGGTTTCTTTTTCGGGTCAGACGTTTTGCGTATACATCGCGAACTGACCTCGTGGGGCGTCTACAAGGGATTTGATACGGTCGAGACTGCGACGATTCGCAAGCCCGCCGTTACCAGGATGGACAGGCGCGTCTCTCCGGACGGGCAGAACCTGACATCTGTTTTGCATACACTCTACACGGGTGATCGTGACTTCAAGCGCGAAATTAATTTGGCAATGCGTGCGGCTTTCGGGGACGAATTTGAAGAACTGATTTTTCCTCCAGCCGCTGACCAGCTAGTTCAATTGCGCATTCGATGGAAGTCGCTGAAGCGTGAGCAGTCCGCTGCCGACTTATCTGACGGTACACTTCGTTTCCTGTTTCTTCTTGCGGTCCTGGCAAGTCCCGACCCGCCGCCGCTAATCGCCATTGATGAACCGGAGGTGGGACTGCATCCATCGATGCTGCCCATCGTGGCGGAGTATGCGGCACAAGCTGCGAAAGAGACTCAAGTCATTCTCACGACCCACTCTCCTGCCCTTCTTGACGCATTCACCAATCTGAACCCGACGATTACTATCGCGCATTGGGTCGAAGGCAAAACGGAACTGCAGGTCAAGTCAGGCGACGAACTCGCACACTGGCTCAAGGAGTATTCCCTGGGGGAGATCTACCGGACGGGCGAACTTGAGGCGGTTGAATGAAATTTATCCTCTTAGTGGAGGGTGAAACAGAAAAACGAGTACTGCCAGATTTCCTCAGCCGCTGGCTGAATCCGAAGCTGAAACAGCGAGTCGGAGTCCAGCCGATCGCGTTTCAAGGCTGGCCTGAATTCGATCGGAAAGTAGTCAAGAAGGCAATCATGTATTTACCCGATGCAAGTGTGGTTGGTGCAATCGGCCTACTAGATCTTTACGGTCCGCAGTTCTATCCCGCCGATCTGAAATCCAGCCATGAAAAAGTCGCCTTCGGCACGAAGAGATTCGAAGATCAGGTAAACCATCGGAAATTCCGAATGTTCTTCGCCGTTCACGAGTTGGAGGCTTGGATTTTAAGCCAGCCGGAGATACTTCCGGCTGGCGTCCGTGACGCGCTTCCTGAGAAACCTCCTGAATCGGTGAATTCGCACGACAATCCTGCCAAGTTACTCGACCGGCTCTACACGCGATTTGAGAAGGATGGCTATAAAAAAATCGTAAATCGCACTGAGCTTTTCAGTAAGCTCGATCCGTTAATCGCCGCGGCAAAATGCCCCCGTCTCGCTGCCATGCTGGAGGAGATGCTCACGATGGCCCGTAGTGCGGGGCTGTGAGTAGTGTCTAATCTCTTCTGCAACGTTAGTCTGCCCGTTCCTCTCGATCAGCCGTTCACTTACTCGCTGCCTCTAACGCTTCGCCATCGCGTGCTGGCCGGTTGCCGCGTGATCGTTCCGTTTGGCACGCGCAAGCTGACCGGGGTGGTTCTTCGCTGTCACGATGAAGGTCCGCCCGCCACCGCTCGCGATGTGCTGCGACTGGTTGACGCGGAACCGGTGCTCGATGCACATCTGCTAGCTCTAGGCGACTGGATCGCGGGGTACTACTGCGCGCCCCTAGGCGAGGTGCTGCGGTCCATGTTGCCGCTGTCATCGGAAATTCGCTCGGGCAGAGTCTACTCGCTTACCGATGCGGGTCGAGACGCCGCGAGGCAGTTGCTCTTCGACGAAGATCCTCAGGACGAAACGCTGAAGCTGCTGCGGCTGCTGGAATCGCGATCGCTCTCCGCCAGTTACCTTAAGAAAAAGCTGCCGCTGGCGGATCGTGCCATCAAGACTCTCGAACGCAAAGGGTTCGTCATGGTGGAGCAGATTCACGAAGAGCGCGATCCGCTGCGCGCGGCGTCGGCGAAATTGCGGGTGAGCTTAACGGGCGTGGCTCCGACGGGCAAGCTTCCCAAGGCGCAGCGGGAGCTGATCGCTTTCCTGGAATTGCATCCGGGGACCCACAATCTCGCCGAGGCCGAGACGCAGGTGAAGGGTGCGAGCGCCGCCGCACGGGCGCTCGCGAAGGCGGGCATCGTCAATTTGGAGAAGCAGGAACTCGCGAGCCCGAACACGGCGGCGCGCCTGCCTCACCCCTTGAACGCAGCGCAGCAGTTAGCTCTCGCGCCGATCGGCAAGGCGATTGAGGCGCATCGGTTCCACACGTTCTTGTTGCATGGCGTGACAGGATCGGGAAAGACGGAAGTTTATCTGAACGCGATTGACGCGGCCCTGGCGTGCGGTCGCAGCGCGATTCTAATGGTGCCGGAGATTGCGCTCACCCCTGCGGTGGCGGGCCAATTTTTCGCGCGATTCGGAAAGCGTGTCGCCATTCTGCACAGCGCCTTCAGCGATTCAGAACGCGTGGATCAGTGGCGCAAGATTCGATCTGGCGGGGCTTATGTCGTGGTCGGGACGCGCTCGGGAGTGTTTGCGCCACTTCAGAATTTGGGACTGATCGTCGTGGACGAAGAACACGATCAGAGTTACAAACAGGAAGAGACGCCGCGCTACAACGGGCGGGATGTGGCGATCGTGCGCGCGCAAGCGGTCGGGGCTTGCGTGGTGCTGGGGTCGGCGACGCCTTCGCTCGAATCGCGGTACAACGCCGAGCGGGGTAAATATACGCTGCTTGAATTGAGCGAGCGCATCGAAGCGCGGCCCATGCCGAAGGTCGAACTGATCGACATGCGTGAGGAGTTTCTAGCGACGCGCAAGCACGCGACATTCTCGCGCGCTCTGCTGGAACAGGTTTCACAGCGCGTGGAGAACGGCGAGCAGACCATGCTGCTGCTCAACCGGCGCGGGTTCGCGACGTTCGTAAGCTGCCGCGCGTGCGGCGAGCGCGTGCAATGCGTGAACTGCGCGCTCACCTTGACGTTTCACCGGCGGGACCGGCGGCTGCTATGCCACTGCTGCAATTACGCTGAGCGCGTACCGTCGACGTGTCCGAAATGCCAGAGTGAGCACATTTACTTCCTCGGGACAGGATCGGAGAAGGTGGAAGAAGAGCTGCATCAGGCGTTTCCGAAGGCACGGATTGCGAGACTTGATCGCGATACGACGATGGGCAAGCGCCAGTACGAGACGATTCTGCAAGGCTTTCGAGATCGCGATTTCGACATTCTGGTGGGTACGCAGATGATTGCGAAGGGGCATGACATCCCAAATGTGACGCTGGTGGGCGTGGTATCGGCGGATGTGGGCTTGGGGATGCCGGACTTTCGCGCGGCCGAGCGCACCTTTCAATTACTGACGCAAGTCGCGGGTCGGGCCGGACGCGGCAATCTGCCCGGAATTGTGCTGGTGCAGACGATCAATCCGGATCATTATGCAGTACGGCTGGCGGCGGCGCAAGATTATCAATCGTTCTACGAAAAAGAACTGCAGTTTCGGAAGTTCATGCGATACCCGCCGTTCAGCGCGATGGCGAATTTGTTGGTGCGGGCGGAAAAGCAGGAGGACGCGCTGCGGATGAGCACGGAGTTGGGCAGCCATCTGACTCCCGCCCCTGAACAGTTGAAGATCATGGGTCCGGCGGAAGCGCCCGTGCCGCGGTTGAAGGCCGAGTATCGGTATCAACTGCTGGTCAAAGCCGCGAGCCGCAAGACGCTGAATGAGTGGCTGCGGCGCGCGCGAGATTTCGCGAGGGCGCAAAAGTGGGGCGCGACGGCGCTGGTGATTGATGTGGATCCCTTGACGCTGCTTTGATCGAGCCGGGAAACGAAGGTCGGCCTTACAACTAGTTCGTCGAGCAAGCATTGCATTTAAAAGAGATTAGCCCTAGAATCATTTAGCCACTGAGTGCAAAGGAGACCCATGAAGATCCTCGGCAGATCGCGCCAAGCGATTGCGGTTCTCGTTACCGCAGTACTCTGCTTCATCGATATCGGATGCGCTGTCAACAAGGTGAAGAAGCTTGAGGTCGGCAAGGTAAAGCAGCCGGGTCAAGAACACCTGGTTGGAATCACGACGAAAACCGGCAGTGAAGGGGGATTCGATCCGCCTGGCGGAAAGATCACCGGTGACACGATCGACGCGAAGGTCAAGAACACGCCGTACAGCATCCAGATGCATGACGTCCAGCGGCTCTGGGTGGAGAGGAATGGGACCTCGGCCCCGCGAACCATTGGACTGACCGTGGGTATTGCAGTGGCCGCTCTTGCAACTCTGGCCGCGATTGTCGCGGCGACTAAGCAATCCTGTCCGTTCGTTTATTCTTGGGATGGGTCCGGATATGTGTTTGATGCGGAGCCCTATGGCGGCGCAATTACGAAAGGATTGGAGAAAGACGATTACTCGGAGTTAGAACATCTCCGCGAAGATAAGGGCCGGTATCGTCTGCTGCTGACTAACGAAGTCGATGAGACGCAGTTTACGAATCTGATGGAGTTGTGGGTTGTGGACCATGCCCGGGGGTCACGTGTGGTGTCCGATGAAAAAGGAACGCTGCGGGCGTATGACCATATCCAGAAACTGAGTGCGGCGCGTGACCGATACGGGAAAGATCTGTTGTTGTGGCTTGCGGATACTGACCGTAAGATCTGGGAACCGGATGCGGTGGCGGGAGCGGACGGCAGTCTTCGTCAACAAGTAACTCTGACGTTTCCCAAGCCCGAGCACGCGAAACAAGCTACAATTATCGCCAACGCCGCGACGGGACTTTGGGGCTCTTACATGATCAAGCGAATGGTTGAGCTGCATGGGCACGACGCGGCGGCATGGCTGGCACAAATCGATAGGGATCCGGCTCAGGCTCAGGCTATTCATGCGTGGGGTGAACGGGAGGGCACTTACCGGCTGCCGATTGAGGTCGAAGAAGAGGATGGCTGGAAAGTGCGCGGATCGTTGCCTAACGGAGGTCCACTGCTGGCGGAATACCGGGCGATTCTATTGGACATTAGTCATGTGCGCGGGACCGAACTGCGCATCCGCATGCATCCGCCAGTAGGTTACTGGGCGTTTAACTCTTTTGCAGCCGCCTTCAGTGCCGGCCAAGAGGTGGGCGTGACTCACGTATCAGCGAATTCGGCTAAGACTTCGGGCGGGAAGGACATCTTGCAGGATCTTGCGGCTGCCGATGACCGCTACTATCCGATGCCCGACGAGAGTGAGCAAGCCGAGATCACGTTCGCCGCGCCCGCTCGCAAGGCAGGACAAGACCGCACGGTTTTTCTGCACAGCCGAGGCTGGTATCAACTGCATCTGCGTAACACGAGCGCGCCCGACTTAGTTACTTTTAATAAGCTTCTCGCCGTTCCTGGCACAGCGGTACAGTTCGCGGCGGATCGATTTGCGGATTGGCAGCATGGGGCGGGGCGATAGTCTTCTATTTCGAGAAAGTGAGCGGTTCGGGGATGGCGGCGCCGTCCTTGCGCGGGGACGAAGCGGCGTAGTTGATATGGGTGCCGGAATCGTGGAGCACGGCTTGTCCTCCGCCTACTTCGCTCGCGTAATCGCCGAGCACTTCGAGGTCGTGGCCTAAGCCCCGCAGGGCTTCGCGCGTGGATTCGAGGACACGGCGTTCGACCATCACATCGCGTCCCCCAATTGAGGGTTTCGTGAATCGCGGGGCTTCGAGTGCCGCTTGGATATTCATGCCGTGATCGACCACGTTGGAAACGAATTGCGCATGCGCTTGCGCCTGATTGAATCCACCCATAATGCCGAAGCCGATGTGGGTATCACCGCGCTGCATGAAGCCCGGAATGATGGTGTGGAACGGGCGCTTGCGCGGGGCGAGCGCGTTGGGATGCGTGGGGTCAAGCGAAAATAGCGCTCCGCGATTGTGCAAATGAAATCCGAAACCATCGACCACGATGCCCGATCCAAACGGCTGGTAAATACTTTGGATCAGCGAAGCGATATTGCCTTCGCGATCGACGACCGCGAGGTAGACGGTGTCGCCCTTGGAGAATGGATGCAGGTCGATGCGGCGCGCGAGGTCGGCGGCGTAGGGCTTAGAGAGAAGAAATTCCACGGGGACATTGCGATGGCGCGGGTCGGCAAGATAACGATGAAGGTCGGCATACGCCAGCTTCTGCGCTTCTATCTTGATGTGCCACGTATCCGCGCTCTGCGCGCCGTACTGGTGCAGCGGGAACCGCTCCATGATGTTGAGCATCTCTAGCGCGGCCATTCCCTGCCCGTTGGGCGGAAGTTCGTAAACAGACCAGCCGCGATACTCCGTTGAGATCGGAGTGACCCATTCGGAAGCGTATTCGTGAAGATCGTCGGCACTCATGGTGCCGCCTAAACGCGCCGAAGTTTGCAGCAGCGCTTTGGCGATGGGACCGCGATAGAAGGCGTCGACACCGGCACCCGCGATCAGTTGCAGCGCCGCCGCCAAGTCCGCATTACGGAAAAGTTCTCCCACACGAGGCGCGTGCCGGCCGGCTTCGCTCCAGTGGCCCTGAATGATTTCGGTGACGGGGAAGCCCTCTGCGGCATAATGAATCGCGGGGCGAAAGATCTCCGACCAGCGCAGTTTGCCGAAGCGTTGGTGCAAGCGCGACCAGCCGTCTACGCATCCGGGCACCGTCACAGTGTGGATGCCGCTAGCGGGCATGGCTTCGGCGCGGACTGTCTCGATATCGAGATTCTTCGGGGACCAGCCGCTGGCATTGATGCCGGTGAGTTTACCGGATGCGGCTTCCCAATAGATGGCGAACAAATCGCCGCCAATGCCATCGCTCATGGGCTCGACCACGCCGAGAACCGCGTTCGCGGTGATTGCTGCATCCATGGCGGATCCGCCGTGCGCCAGAATCCGCGCGGCGGCTTGCGAGGCAAGCGTTTGACTGGTGGCCGCGATGCCGAGGGTGGAGATCACCATCGACCGCGCCTGGCTTCGTGAGCTCATTTCTGGTTGATTAGCGATGCGGAGGCGCGGTCGAGAAACCACTCTACGGGCAATCCGCTGTTTGTGAAGAGCTGCGCGGGAACCTGCAAGGGGTTGTACTTTCCTTCGAAAACATCACGCAGAGCTGGCGCTTTGTCGGCCCCGGCGAGCAGCATCAGAATGTGTTTCGCGTTGAGCAGGACACCTGGGAGCAGCGTAGTCCGCCATTGACCGACTTTCTCAACCCAGACGGATGCGACAACCTCCGTGCGATTTTCAATTGCGGGCTGGCTTGGAAAAAGGCTCGCTGTGTGACCCTCGGAGCCCATGCCGCATTGGATGATATCGAACTGCGGCAGCCCGGACCCGGTGATTGTGAAAAACCGCCGAATCTCTTCGGCATAGCGCGCGGCAGCTTGGTTGTGCTCCAACTCGCCGTGGATACGGTGGACGTTTTCAGCCGGGTACCCTGCGGGGCTGAGCAGATATTCTTTCGCTAGACCGTAATTGCTCTGTGGGTCATTGGGTCCGACCGGACGCTCATCGACGAAAAAAAGATGCGCGCGCTCGCCGTGAAATCCGGATTTGACGAGAGATTGAAAAAGCAGCTTCGGCGTGCTGCCGCCGGAAACGGCAAGTGTCGCAATCTCCTGCGTCTCGAGAATTGTGTGCAAGAGCGCGAGGATGCGCCCGGCACAGGCATGCGCGGCGGCGGTCGCATCCTCGTGGATGTGGCGATTGGTCACGGCAGATCGGCAACCGCGCGACCGAGGCACGCTTCGAAGAGCGTGTCGCACCCCGGAATCGAGAGTTCTTCGCGCAACAGGGTGTAGTCGGATTCTTTGGCGAACAAAGCGCGACCGGTTTGGGATCGCACGCGGTACTCAACAGCCGCGCCGACTTTCTTCATCATGAGGCAGGTGTCGCCGCCGGCGAGCTCGATGCTAGCGGAAGCTTGCTGAAAGCGAACCTCAGGCGCAACGCCGATCTTCTCAAGAGCCAGCGCGGTCCACGCGGCGAGGTAGCGGGCCGCTGCTGTTGGCTTGGCGGGAGTGTGCCCAATGACAACGCGGTCGACGGATTTCAGGGAGTCGAGATTCTCGCGAGTCTCGAAGATCTGTGAGATCAATTCGCGCCACCGCGTGAGCCGCGTCCATTCCAAATCGGAAATGATCCGGCCCGATGTCGTCAGCTTGGCGAGTTCGCGCAGAGCCGTCGCGGGGTCGCCGGATTTGCCGCACAAAGCGGCGCTATCGACAACGACTTTTTCGGCAAGCGACGCCAGCAACGGGAACGATTCCATCGCGAACAGGCGCGCGCTGCGGCACCAGAGAATGACCGGCAAGTCGGGGACGGCGAGCGGAAGCGCGACAGCGGGGATGTCGGGAAGGCTGGCGTCGGAGGAGATGATTTCGATTTGTTCGCAACAGATCTGCTGGCGGCCCCCGAAAGGCATCCAGCATTGTGCCAGCACCTGGGCGCTGAGTTCGCGCGCGGAGGACTCACGCAACCGGATTACGATCGCGCGGCTGGGGTGTTCGCGCATCAAGCAGGCCAGTGTTTCACCGACATTGGCCGGATCTTCGGACTCATCTACAACAGTGATGAGGGTCATGGCACAGGCGCGCAGCACGCCCGCGGCACTGCGCGCGCTTTCACCCGATGGGTCGGGCTTGGCGAGCGTGACCCAAAGCTCGGACAGTTCTTTTAAAATCTTTTCTGGATGGATGGTGGCGTCGCTCAAGGCTTTCTCCAAACGTGGCCGCGCTTCGCCAGCATAGCGTCCGAAGCCGAGGGTCCCCAGCTTCCCGCCGGGTAATTCGGAAAATCGAATTTCTGTTGATGCCAGACTTGCAGGACCGGTTCAACAGCGGCCCAACTGGCTTCCACCATATCCTGGCGCGTGTACAGCGTGGCATCACCCGTGATTGCGTCGAGCAGAAGCGTTTCGTAAGCCGATGGGGAACGCTCGCCGAAGCTGCTGCCGTAGTTGAAATCCATGGATACGTTCCGCAGCGTCATGCCCGCGCCGGGCCGTTTGGAAAGAAACTTCAATGAGATGCCTTCCTCCGGTTGAATGCGGAGTATTAAGAGATTCGGCGCGGCGCCGCCATCCCCCGCGCCGAACATGGTGTGCGGCGCGGAATGAAATTCGATGGCGATTTCGCTCACGCGCTTGGGCAGATGCTTGCCGGTGCGGATATAAAACGGAACTCCGGCCCAGCGCCAATTCTCGACTAAGAACGTGGCGGCCGCGTAAGTGTCGGTTTGCGAATCGGGCGAGACGCCGGGTTCCTGACGGAAACCTTTCAATTCCTCGCCTCCGATACGCGCGGGCCCATACTGACCGGCGACTGTATTGCGCAGCACTTCATCGGGCTTCATGGTGCGAATGGAGCGCAGCAGTTTCGAACGCTCATCGCGGACGGAATCAGGCTGAAAGGTAGCGCTAGGCTCCATCGCGATCGTGGCCATGACCTGCAGAAGATGGTTCTGGATCATGTCGCGAAGCGCGCCGGCCTCCTGATAATAGGCGCCGCGGCCTTCGACGCCGATAGATTCGGCGGCGGTGATTTGCACGTGGTTCACATAACGGCGGTCCCAGAGCGGCTCGAAGATCCCATTGCCGAAGCGGAACGCCAGGATGTTCTGGACAGTCTCCTTACCCAGGTAATGATCGATGCGGTAGACGTCGGATTCCTGAAAAACCTGGTGCAAATCGTCGCTCAGTTTGCGGGCACTATCGAGATCGTGGCCGAAGGGTTTTTCAACCACCAGCCTGCGCCACCCCGAACCCTTCGCCAAGCCGGCTTTGCCGATTCCGAGCGTAGCTTCGCTGTACTGACTGGGCTGCGTGGAGAGATAGAACAAGACATTGCCGCCGGTCTTGGCTTTTTCCTGAACCTCTTCCAGACAGCGGGCAAGACGGGTGTAGCACTCGGGGTCGGCGACGTCGCCGGCCATGTAATAGAGGTGGCGAGCAAACTCATCCCAGATATCGGCGTCGAAGGGGGAATCTTCCAGGAATTTTTCGACCGATTCGCGCATTTTGTCGCGGAACTGATCGTCGGACATGGGGGTGCGGGAGATGCCGACGACCGCGAACCCGGGTGAAAGACGGCGCTCGTACGCGAGGCGATAAAGCGCGGGAAGCAGCTTACGCTTGGTGAGATCTCCGTTGGCGCCAAAGATTACGACAGCGCATTCCGGCATCTTCCGTTCGAACCGCAGGGGATCGAAAAACGGGTTCTCGAGCGACATCCATCCAAGCTATCATGGGGGGCCGAACGCACTACGATTTCGGATGAGGCGGAACTTCTCCAGAGTGAATCACCGCCTGGACAACCTCCGGATCGATGTGCTGGTCCGCCTTCGGGCTGGGCGGCGGCGAGGGGGGCGGGGAATTTGGAGCCGGACTGCCGGGCACATTGATATTAGTCTTGTCGGCTTGATTCCCGGTTACTCGCGCAGTCAGACGGTCGAGACTGTCTGGAACCAGCCGTTCCGCAAAACCAGCGAGAAACGACCAAATGATCAGCTTGGCATAATCCTCGGAAGATTTTGGCAGGGTATTCCAGGTGAAATGGAAGAACCGAAGCCCGCAGTCATTCGAACTATGTACGAAATTTGGAAAAACAGTTCCCGTCAATATCCCGCCGACGAATAAGAGCCACAAAGTAACGGCAAAGATCGCGCCGAGCAAAGGAGACAGCCAGAGGTAATAAGCGGCGTTGTCTAAGCCGAACACACTCACCAATGGATCGCCATCGGATGGGATGCTTTGCATGCGCCGCTGGGAACTGACAAATCCGCCGATAACTCCGGCATACACAATGCCAGTGACCATCGCGAGAAAATCGGTTCCATGATTGGCGCACCATACAAGAATTGCGGCTAGAAGAATAGTGTAAATGCACACCATAAAAACGCAACTCTTGGTGAGGTTCGTGCGCATGCGCTCGCGCACCGGGATGAGTGCGTAACACCAGTGGAGCGCGTCTAAAACGCGGGTGAGATCGGCTTTCAGGAGAGAAATCTTGGCGGGGGTATCCGTCTCGGTGGGAATGCCGGAGCTTTGATATTTGGCGTAGATGGAAGGGCCCGCAATTTCGCGGAAGCGTTCGCGAAGACTCCACCCGGAGCGGCAGATGGAATCCAGCGGCTGGAGCGAAAAGACAATGCTCTCGAGCAGGAAGATATCGCCCCAGGTAAGATCGTCGGGCGTGTCTCGCGACTTGCGAATCACCGCGTCGGCGCGCGAATCGGGGCTGTTCAAATTAAGATAGACGGCGGCAATATGGTCGAGATACGACCATCCATAGGGCGGGACATTGGGTGGGTCTCTCAGATTGAGGACCACTCCAAGACTTCTTAAAATGCGGCGCCAAACCAACATGGGGCTGTTCTCCGTTGAATCAGCGAGTTTGAAAGATGCGGAAAGGTTTGTCAAGAGATTGGCTACACTTGAGGCTGCAATATGGCACGGATAGTCGCAGTGGTCAACGATCTTTTTTTCGCCGTGAAGATCAGCGCGGCCGCCAAGCAAGCCGGGGTCACACTTGAATATGTGAAGGGCCGCGGGGTCATGGCGGCGGCGAAGGAAATGCCTGGGCTGATTGTTTTCGATCTCAACGATGCCGTGTCTGAGCCTTTGCAGTTAATTGCGCAGTTAAAAGCCGACCCGCAAACCTCACGCGTGCCGCTCATTGGTTACTTGTCGCATGTGCAAACCGGACTCAAGCAGAAGGCCGTGGAAGCCGGTTGCGATACGGTGATGGCGCGTTCGGCTTTCGATCGCGACCTCCCCGAAATCGTTAAGCGCTTTGCGGCGCAGGCCTGAAGGCCGCGAGTTGTTCCAGCTTGGCCCACGCAGCGCCTGAATCAATCGACTCGCGGGCCATGGCCATCGCCTCCTGAGTCGCTTGAGTGCGACCGGCGGCGATGAGCGCAAGCGCCGCATTGACCAAAGCAATATCGCGAGCGGCACCCTTCACTCCATTCAACACACCGCGCGCGATTTCGGCATTGCGCGGAACATCGCCACCGGCGAGAGTAGTGCTGTCTGCGCGGGGCACGCCGAAATCTTCGGGGACAAGCACTCGTCGTGTAACTTTCGCGTCCTTCACCTCAAAAATAGTGGTGCTGTCGGTGGTAGTGATTTCGTCGAGACCGTCGTGACCGTAGACGACAAAAGCGCGAGTAAGTCCTAACCGACTCAGCGCGCCGGCTATCAACTCGGCGGCATGTTCAGACCAGGCACCCGCAAGCTGGGCGGTGGCTCCGGCGGGGTTGGTGAGCGGCCCGAGCATGTTGAACACAGAACGCATTTGCAGCGCTCGGCGGACTGGCTGAACGTGCTTCATGGCTCCATGAAAGGCGGGCGCAAATAAAAAGCCGATGCCGACCCGCTCGATGGCTGCCGCGGCGTATTGAGCTCCGCCCGTGACGTCGACTCCGAGCGCCTCCAGAACATCCGCGCTCCCGCACTGGCTCGATATGGAACGATTGTCGTGCTTGGCGACGCGCACTCCCGCCCCCGCGACGATGAAGGCCGCGACAGTTGAAATATTAAATGTCGCCCGGCCATCGCCGCCAGTGCCGCAGGTATCGAGAAGAGGGCCCTTGACGTTGAGCGGTTCGGCGACACGCCGCATGGCACGCGCGAATCCGGCAACCTCATCCACCGTTTCGCCTTTCATCCGCAGCGCCACCAGAAGTCCGGCGATCTGCGCTTGCTCGGCATGGCCTTGGAGGATGACTTCCATCACACGATCGGCGTCCTCGGCGGACAAGCTTCGGCCTTCGACCACTTGGTGCAAGAACGGCAGGATGGTTGGCGGCATGGGATGTGCGTACCGCTTCCTTACGGGCGCGGCTCGGCAAAACGCATGTTATATTGATGAATTCCGACATAGTAACACAAGCGGAACTCCATGAAAATTCACGAGTATCAGGCCAAGACGATATTGGCCAAATATAACGTCCCCGTGCCTCGCGGCGAGGTGGCGTTCACCGTTGGCGAGGCCGAAGCGGTGGCGAAAAAGCTGGGCGGCAGCGTGGTGGTCAAAGCCCAGATTCACGCGGGCGGACGCGGCAAAGGTGGCGGCGTCAAGATCGCAAGAAACTCCGACGAAGCCGCCCTGATTGCCGAAAATATTCTGGGAATGACCCTGGTGACGCACCAGACTGGGCCTGAAGGCAGGCTGGTCCGCCGGTTGCTTGTGGAAGAGACGCTTCCGATTGATAAAGAACTTTATTTGGGTATCGTTCTCGATCGCGTGTCGGGCAAGATGATTTTCATGGCGTCGGCGGCTGGCGGGATGGAAATTGAGGAGGTCGCGGCGCACACGCCCGACGCCATCCTGAAAGAGGAACTGATCCCCGGTTACGGCTTGAGTCCATATCAGGGGCGCAAGCTGGCTTTCGGTATCGGGATACCTGCCGCGAGCGTCAACAAAGCCGTGGCGGCGATGATGGCGCTAGTCCATGCGTGCGAAGCCACCGACGCGACGCTGGCCGAAATCAATCCGTTCATCACCACCAAAGATGGCAACGTCTACGCTCTCGATGCCAAAATCAATTTCGACGACAATGCGATGTTCCGGCATAAAGATTTGCTGGAGCTGCGGGACTTGAACGAAGAAGATCCGCTGGAAGTAGAAGCTTCAAAATTCGGGCTGAATTACATCAAGCTGGATGGCACGGTCGGCTGCATGGTGAACGGGGCGGGCCTCGCCATGGGCACTATGGACATTATTAAATACGCCGGCGGCAGTCCGGCGAATTTTCTGGATGTGGGCGGCGGCGCGAATGCGGAGCAAGTGAAGAACGCATTTCGGATTCTGTTGTCGGATTCGAGTGTGAAGGCGGTGTTTATCAATATCTTCGGCGGCATTCTGCGCTGCGACACGCTGGCGAGCGGAGTGGTGGGTGCCGCTCGCGATTTGAACATTACAGTGCCGATCGTAATTCGCATGGAAGGTACCAACGTGGAGGCGGGCCGTCGCATTCTGGAAGAATCGGGATTCGATTTTACGGTTGCCGCGGACATGCGGGACGGTGCCGATAAGGTTGTCCGCCTCGCAGCGGGAGCGAACGTTTAACATGAGCGTACTCGTCGATCGCGGCACGCGCCTCATGGTTCAGGGATTCACCGGCAAAGAAGGCACTTTTCACGCGCAGGGCGCGATTGATTACGGAACAATCGTGGTGGGCGGAGTCACTCCTGGCAAGGGCGGAGCGCGGCATCTTGACCTTCCTGTATTTGACACCGTCGCGCAGGCAGTTGCGGCGACGGGGGCGAACGCCTCCGTGATTTTCGTGCCGCCGCCGTTCGCCGCCGACGCGATCATGGAAGCCACCGATGCGGGAATACCACTGGTGATTTGTATCACCGAAGGCATTCCGGCGTTCGATATGGTGAAGGCCTGGGAATTTCTGCAGGGCAAGCCGACGCGTCTGGTTGGGCCGAATTGCCCGGGAGTGATTTCGCCGGGTAAGTGCAAGGTCGGCATCATGCCCGGACATATCCATAAGCAGGGTCATGTTGGCGTGGTATCGCGGTCGGGCACTTTGACTTACGAAGCGGTCGGTCAACTTACTAAGTTGGGTATTGGTCAGTCTACATGCATCGGGATTGGCGGCGACCCGGTCATCGGGACCAGCTTTGTGGATTCAATCCGTATGTTTAATGAAGATCCGGACACCCATGCGATCGTGATGATTGGCGAAATCGGCGGCAACGCGGAAGAGACGGCGGCGGCCTATGTGAAGGCCCATGTTTCGAAGCCGGTCGTGGGATTTATTGCGGGGCAGACGGCGCCTCCAGGGCGTCGAATGGGTCACGCGGGCGCTATTATTTCGGGCGGCTCGGGCGGCGCTCCGGAAAAGATCGCGGCAATGGAAGCAGCCGGGATCACGATGTGCCTGTCGCCGGCGGATATCGGCATCAGTATTCAAAAACGAATGCAATCTCTATGAGTACTCAACGCACTTTTTCGATTATTAAACCAGACGCCGTGGCAGCCGGGCAGGCGGGCGCGATTCTGGCGCTGCTGGAGAAATCCGGATTCAAGATTTTAGGACTGAAGATGCTGCAGCTCACGCAGAAGCAGGCCGAAGGCTTCTATGAAGTTCACAAGGAGCGGCCGTTTTATGGCAGCTTGGTGAAGTTCATGACGGAGGGTCCGGTGATTGTTATGGCGCTGGAGCGTGAAGACGCGGTGACGAAGTTGCGCGAAGTGATGGGCGCGACCAATCCCGCGAACGCGGCGGAGGGAACGGTGCGGAAGCTGTTCGCGAAGAGCATCGAGCGAAATTGTATTCACGGGTCGGACGCCCTGGAAACGGCGGCGCAGGAGTTGGGGTATTTTTTCAGCAAAGCGGAGTTGGGGTAGCGTTCAGGCTGCCGGAACATCATCCGGATTCGTCACCTTGCCGACTTGACCGTGTGTGGGTCTAAGGCCATCACCGCATAAGCCGTGGCCGCGTCGCTCATAAACTTCCCGATATCAGTCGAAAGATCGCGTTGCTTATTCAGCGAATAGGCCAGCCAGCGCCCTTCGGTTCTGTCCTGATTCTGGTCCAGCCAGTCCAATGCCCGTTTCACCTGTGGTTGATCGCGATAGGTCACCAGCTGCCGCAGCGAGTAAGTAACCAGCCCCGTCGCATACCCGTCGCTCTTTGACTCCAACGCCGTGCCGTCATGCCGCTTCCACCCACCCACGAACGCGGACAAACTGAAGCCGCTGTCTAACTGCTGCTTGCCCAATGCTTCCTCCGCGATTGACTTCTGCTCGTCCGACGTCAACAGTCCCGAAACCTTCGCCGAAGCCCATAAGAGCACCACCCGATCCAGCAGAGTCTGCAAATCACGATTACGTCGCAGATACTCGCGCAGGCGATTCATCCGATCGTGAAGTTCAGGCCGAGACTGTTCTCTCCCGCCGGCAATCGCAGCGAGCGTCGCGCCATAATATTGCGAGTCGCCTTCCCACGGCGAGTTGTGGAACTGCAGCCAGTCCCACGCCCCGGATGGCAACTGCTGGCCCCACATATTGTCCAGCGCCAGCTTCGCATCGGCACTATGCGAATCAACCGAAGTCAGAATCAGTGCGTTTAGAATCGACTCCGTCCCACGCGACTCCGCCGTCTTCGGCACCCCGCGCGTCGCGTCCGGATAGAAAGGTTCCGTTTCATTCCAGATGCGAACTCGCTTGATCACGTTGTCGAGCAGCTTGCGTTCTGGAGCCGATACCGTCTGCTCACCCAACGCAGTTCGCAGCGTCGGCCGCGCCATCGCGTAAGGAACCGCGGTGTGACAGGATATGCAGAATGTCTGGTGATCGCGTGCGGCACTCGGCCAGTTCATCCACCACGAAGCGCGCCCATCGAGATACTCGGCCGCCGCCTTCTCGCTCCAGTGGGGACCGGCGCCGAAGGCCGTCAGCGCGACAAAGAAAATGGCGAACTTGACCATGTCATTGAGCGTATCAAATACGGTTACACTCGACCATGCTCCTCTGCACCGTTCGCGGCTGCCACATGCCACTAACTCGCGACGAGCACACCTTCAAATGCCCGAGCGGCCACTCGTTCGATGTCGCTCGCAGCGGATATATCAACCTGCTACAGCCGCAAGATCGGCGCTCCAAAGACCCCGGCGATACCGCCGAAGCGGTCGCAGCCCGACGGCGCCTGCACGATCGCGCGGTAACCGCACCACTGCTGAAGGTAATCGACTTCAACTCTGACGACATCGTTCTAGATGTCGGCTGCGGCGACGGCTTCTACCTCGGCACGCGCGCGGGCGAGTTGGGCTTTGACGCCCATGGCACCGACATCTCCATTCCCGCGATTGATGCCGCGGCACGCCGCTACCCCGAATGCGAGTGGGTCGTCGCCAATGCCGATCGCTTTGTCCCCTATGCAAACCGGTCCTTCACGCTCGTGCTCTCGATCACCGCTCGCATGAACTCGAAGGAGTTCCGGCGGGTCCTTCGTGACGATGGACGCCTGCTGGTCGCCCTTGCCGCGCCCGACGATCTCATCGAACTGCGCGGTGCCGGCCGTGATCGCGTAGCTCGAACCGTTCAAACCTTCGCCCAGGATTTCCGGCTCGTCAACCAACGCCGCGTCACCACAACCGCCGATCTAGAGGCCGACGCGGTTCGCGATGTCCTGCTTTCAATCTACCGGCCCCTGCGCTCTCAGCCCCTCGAAGCGATGCGCGTGACGTTCAGTCTGGATCTGCTGCTATTTCTTTGCCGCCAATCTTAAGCAGGCGCGCGCGAACTCGTTGCATAATCGCAGTCTTCGCCTCCTCCGAATCCATCTGGCGAACGATCTTCTGCACCCTTTGCAACTGACCGGCGTCCAGCTCCGCTTGCGTGAACAGCTCTTCTAAATTCGCTGTCCTCACTTCCGTGCTGCGAATTTTGCGGATGTCATCCAGCGTCCCATCCACGCCTTTCTGTTGAATCGCGCGCGCAATCCGCGCTGGGATGTCGTGCCCCTGCTCGCGCGCCCACTGCGGCAGAACCACCGCCGCGAAGCGTCGCCCTTCGACACCGAATGGACGCTGCATGGCGTCGGAAAAATAACGCCGCTGGATGATGCCCTCATCGTCGGCCTCAAACTCGACGCGCTGCCTTCGCCATTCGTCGGCCTGTTCGACCACCAGCATTGCGCCGGGCGACATGCGGCTGACGTCTTGCTGGTCGGGAGAGAAGTCTACATCTCCACGCATCTTCATCTCGCGCCGGTTCGTGCCATCGGTCTCAAGCCAAGTAGTGGAGAAATGAGAAAGGCCGATAAGGCGATTGAACTGCGCTCCTTGCGATACCACGAGAACCAGTGCGATTCCCGCTAGGATCACTAGCGGCTCAGACACCGAAGGAAGCCGGTTGCGCGTGCGATCCAGCAGCGTTTCCAATCGCGCGAAGATTTGTTTGCGCCGCCCCACTCCTGTTGCAAGGATCGGGGCTCTGCCGGATGACCCCAGCTCAGCCAGCCGCGCCAGCGCGCTTGCGTATGCCTTCGGTTCGCCGGATTGTGCGACCACCCAATCGTCGCAAGCCATCTCCCGCTCGCGCTCGATCTGCCTACCGATGAAGTGGATGGCGGGTTGGAAGAAAAATACCGCTCGGATGAGGCGCTCTATGAGTGCCATCCAGTCGTCCCCGCGGCTCAGGTGTGACGATTCATGCAGCAACACGCAATGCATCTCCTCCTGCGTCAGTCGTTCTGCAAGCCCTCGCGGCAGCATAATTGCCGGACGCAGATAGCCCAAGGCCATCGGCATGGAGATGCGCTCTGAAATGAGCAGTCTCGTCGGGCGCGAATTCGTAATGGGCATCGAGATGCTGGATGGCTGACCATTGCGTTTCAGCCGCCGCACCAACCAGTAACCGAACGCGAGTCGCAGCAACTGCAGAAACGCCAGCGCGATCGAGGCTGCCATTAGGAACTCCGGTCCATGTTCCTCTTGCATTTCGATCACCGGTTGCGGCCTCTCGCTTTCGGGTACGGCTCTGGGTTGTGCGGCCATGGTTTGGCTTTGCTCGACCGGCCCAAACCTCAGTGGGATTCGCTGAAGAGCGGGAAGCAGCAGCACAACTAATAGCGTCACCTGCCAGATCGCCGCGCGCGTTGCCGCGTTGATCCGCTGCGACTCCCGCATTACGAGCCACACCAGCAGCGTCAACACGAGTCCTTGCCACCAGCCGTTCAACAAGGCTTCGAAAAGCGTCTTCATTATTCCGCCTCCGCAATCATGCGCCGAAGCCGCCGCAGTTCGGTGGCGTTCAGCTTTTCGTCTTTCAGGATGTTGAGCACGAGTTGTTCCGCCGAGTTCCCGTAGAACCGGCTCAAGAGAAGCCGCAGCGCGCTTCGCTGAGCCTGCTCACGGGGCACGCGCGGGACATAGATGAACGCGCGCCCGTCCTTCTTGTGTTTCAGATAGCCCTTGTCCTCCAGGATTCGGAGTGTCGTGAGAACGGTGCTGTAAGCCAGCGGCGGTTCTTGGGGCAGGGAATCGAGCACATCGTTGACGGTGCTCTCACCTCGCTCCCAGACGACGTTCATCAACTTTAGTTCGGCTTCGGTGAGTGAGGGTGACTTAGTGCGCGCCATATAACTCTTAAGGAATTAATAGCACGCGCCCTGGGCGAGGGTCAACTAAAGAATTAATAGATCGCACCGCCGCCTTTCGAGCAAGGCAAAACGTAATGCGGCGCGGGATGGCGCGCTCATTCCTCCAGGTCACCGTTCGGCAACCGCGACTCCGGATATCGGTGCCGCGCTAAAATCGACTCGTGTCCAAATTAGCTTTCCGCCTGCCCAGGATGCCCGCAGTTCCGCAGAGCACGATTATTCAGAACGTCTCCGATCTCTCCGGCGAGCCGCGCCAGAAATTGACCATCACCCTTGTTCTTCAGCCCAAGCGATGATCACGGCAATTCGTCCGAGCGTTGAGCCCCTTTCTGGTGAGAACCGGCGGCCACATCTGCTCGGCCGTTTAGGTTTGGTGGCCCTTATCTTCTGTATAGCGGAAGGTCTTATTTTTCACACGAGTTTTTATCCTTCCATCGCGGAGCCGGGTTCGACGGCTGGAACACTCTACTGGCGCTTACAGAATGAAGAGAACCGTCAGCGTTCGGGCAAGAAAGATATTCTGGCCATTGGCGATTCTCGGATGGCGTTCAGGCCGCGGATCGCGAATGAGGGCAACAGCGCGATGGCATACTCGTTTGCCACCATCGCCACGCCCGGGACAACGCCGCGGTGCTGGTATTACATGCTGCGAGAGATAGACCCGCGGGCCCGCCGCTATTCCGCCATCATTTTGCCGGTTGACGACTATGATGACGAAGACTGGGAGGACATAGCCGGGCGGGTGTCTGACCTCTACTATTTGCTGCCCATACTGCGAGTGAGCGATTTGCGGGAATTCAGCATGTCTTATCCCGCCAATGCCGCGCGTTGGGAGGCGTTTAGAGGGGGACTGTTGAAGGGATGGTCTTACCGGCGCGACTTCCAGGACCTTCTCGTGAATCATGAGCGGCGCATGCTTGAAGTGAATTGGACCAGGACGGAGTCTGCTAAGTCGTTCTATAACTTCGTCTGGACTACCAACAGCCTGAAAGGGATGAGTGTCGACTGGGCAGCTCGTAAGATTTCGTATCCGCCAGATACGACGGAGGAGCAGAGGCGCGTTCTTAATAACGTTCTCCTGAGGGGCACGGCACCGCAGGTCGGCTACCTCGCCGCGTACCGGCGTAAGTGGTTCGGCAAGATCGTCGAGCATTACCGTGGCTCGCACACGCGTCTTATCTTTCTCCGGTTGCCCAGAGGGCCCGTGGTCCGACCCTATCCTGTTGTCAAGAAGAGCGGCTCGATCCACGAATTTGCGTCTCATCCGCAAGTCGCGCTGCTAGACGAGCACCTCTTCGACGAACTAGAGCATCCTGAGCTGTTCGTTGACTCCCTGCACATGAATGGCCCCGGAAGCGCGCGATTCTCAGAGGTGCTGGCAGCAGAGGTTGCCAGGATTCTGGGCCGTTAGGATGCTCTTCAACACCACGCGGTTTTGCCTTTTCTTCGCGGTCGTTCTTACTCTTTTCTACAACGCCCCCCGGTCGTGGAGGAAAGTCATGCTTCTGGCAGCCAGTTATTACTTCTACATGGCCTGGAACGCAAAGTTCGTTCTTCTATTGCTGACCCTAACGATCATCGACTATACGGCGGCTCTTTGGATCAAGCGCGTCCCGCCGGGCGCCAAGAGGAAACTACTGCTGATCGCCGGCCTCTCCGCAAACCTAAGTTTTCTGGGATTTTTTAAGTACTACAACTTCCTCGCTGGCAACGTAGCCACGCTGCTCGGAATGCCGGTTCACTCTTTTGGGCTGGATATTATCCTCCCCATGGGCATCAGTTTTCACACGTTTCAGAGTATGTCGTATGTGGTGGATGTTTACCGCGACGAACAGGCGGCTATCTCGAATCCGATCGACTATGCCTTATTCATTTCCTTCTTTCCGCAACTAGTCGCCGGTCCGATTGTTCGCGCCGGGGAGTTTTTTGCCGATCTTTATCATTGGCGGCGGCCTGGCAACGAAGAACTGCTGAGGGGATTTCTATTAGTCGTTCTAGGTCTAACGAAGAAAGTAGCTCTGGCCGATCAATTCGCGAAACTCTCGGATTCCTATTTCAACAATCTCGCAGGCCACCCGGGTGCACTAGCGGCATGGAGCGGGGTACTGGCTTTCGCCGCGCAGATCTACTTCGATTTTTCCGGCTACACGGACATGGCCATCGGCTTGGCGCTGCTCCTGGGTTTCCATTTTCCGGAGAATTTTCGTCGGCCGTACCTGGCGGGTAGCATCACGGAGTTTTGGCATCGATGGCATATTTCACTCTCGCGTTGGTTGCGCGATTACTTATACATACCGCTGGGCGGAAATCGCCACGGCACCCTCAAGACTTACCGGAACCTTATGCTGACGATGTTATTAGGCGGTCTCTGGCATGGCGCGAGCTGGAATTTCGTGATCTGGGGGGGCTATCATGGCGCTCTACTCAGCCTGGAGCGGGCCGCTCGCCCCAGAGTACGATTGCCAATCTTTGTCTATCCCCTGCGAGTCCTCGTGACCTTCATCCTGGTGTGTATCGGCTGGGTGTTCTTCCGCGCCGCCACACTGGGTGATAGTGTACACGTGGTTTATCAGATGTTCAGCGGGCGGGCGGGAATTGGCCTGTGGTATCGCTGGCATTTCTGGCTCGCATGCATCATGTTAGTGCTTGCATTAGTAGAGGAGAAATTTGGCTGGTTCGAATGCGTGGTGACGGCGCCGGCTTGGGTCTATGCGACAGTCACGGTGGTGTTACTTCTTTGCGTGGAGCTTATTGGTGTTACGGAATCGATACCGTTTGTCTACTTTCAATTTTGAGACGAGAGGTACAATCGACCATGCCCAAACTAGCGTTTATAATACTGTTGGTGATGCCTGCGATTCCGCGGACCACGGCCATTCAGGATGTGTCCGATCCACATAGAGGGGGAGTCAGTGGAGTGGTACTGGACGAGCTTGGTCATGCCGCTCCAGGGATCAGTGTTGCGATGGCTGGAAGGCTGCCAAGAACTGTAACCGATGGCCAAGGGCAATCCGAGCTGCGCGGATTGTTAGCAGGCCCCACACTGTTGACCACTGAAAAGTACGGCTCTTTTTATCCAAGCGCGTGGAGTACTTTTTGGGACGGTGAAGGGACCGCCAACGCCGTTGTACCCGAGGGCGGCTTTCTGAATGATGTTCACCCCAAACTGACACCGGTTGCCCGTCTGACGGTTCACGTGGTGGATGCGGTGTCGGCATTGGCGATCGGAAGTTTTCACGTCGCGAATGGAGCGAAAGGGCGATAGCACCCGTTACTTTGAGAGCATTGGGAATTCGTTCCTGGTGTCGCCGAATCCGATTATGGTGAATGTCTCCGCCGACGGTTACGAGCCAGTTTGGTATGAGAAAGAAATTAGTTTACGACCGCGCGAAGAATTCACGATGACTGTTCGACTGAGACCCGTCACCAGTCAATAGGAGGCGCTGTCGGTATTACAAATCCAGGGCCACCGTTAACCCACGGGTTGCACGCTAGCCGAACAATTCGACGCCTTTCTGGGGCACGCCTTAAAAACGTTGCTGCCCTTCTTACCAGTCCATGGGAGGCGACGTCGGCGTCATAAATCCGGGGACATGGCCGCGCTGGATATTGTAAAGCGCGACTAGCGCCTTAGCCGCCCGCACAGGATCCCCCGATTTTAAGAGCGACTCGTAAATACCTTTGGCCTTTGCGCGGTACGGCTCACCGGGGCCATGCTTTTTCGCGTCGGGGCCATAATCCAGCAGATCGCCGCCAAGCCGATAACTGTCCGCCAGATGCTCTTGAATTTCTTCCGAGTAAGTCGAGGCGGGGTGAAGGGCATAAAACTTTTCGTAGGCGCGGGCTTGCCGCAGCGGGATAGCAGCCTCACCTTCGATCTCGTAGACCTCGTTAGTCCACAGGACGGTCTTCCATTCGAGTTCATCGCGGTATTTTCCCTGTGGATAGTGAATCATGTAGCGGTGCGCTTTCGCCAAGGCGTCGGCGGATGTCGTTTTGCCATCCGTTCGCAAGCTATTCAGTTGATAAGTCAAGAGCGCATCCAGCGCCTCAATATGTTCGAGAGTCGGCGAACGGGGGAATGCTTTTAGCGCGGCATCGGCAAGGTCCACCAGCCCCTCGAGAGTTGCAATGTCTTTGGTGGACTGGGGCGTCTGCTGGAGTGCGATGTAGATTCGGGAGGGAGCAAAATCTGGATCGAGTGGAATGATGCTGCCATAGGCATGGATTTCCTTACCCAGAAAGGAAACAATCGATCCCCGATTGCGATCTTCCGTGTATTCAACGATAGCCCCGGCCTTCACAACAACTTTGCCATGGTCACGGATCGGATACAGCGCAATGCCCGTCTTTGCTCCAGCGCTTACGGCTAACGAAAATAGCAAAGTGTGCAATCTCATAGTGCGCTCATGATTGGCATCGGATGACGGTACTCGCCGCGGAAAATCTCTCCAAATAACTCCAGCGTCTCGGCGTGGATAAGACCGTTATCCACCAGCAAACTTTCGCTCCGGACTTGATGCGGCTTGCCGTGCATGTCGCAGTAACTTCCGCCGGCTTCGGCAAGCAGTAATCGCCCCGCCGCCAAATCCCAGGGCTGCAAGCCGAATTCCCAGAAGGCATCCAAACGGCCGCAAGCTACCCACGCCAAGTCGATTGCCGCCGCTCCACATCGCCGCACACCATGCGTCGCCATGGCCATTTGGTAATAGAAATGAATGTTTACATTCAGGTGACGCCGCCGACTTGGAAATCCGGTAGACACCAGGGAGTCCTGTAATCGCGCCACTTTCGACACGTGAATGGGCTTTCCGTTTAAATGCGCTCCGCCGCCGCGCTCGGCGGTAAAAAGTTCCTGCTTCGAGGGATCGAAAATCACTCCAGCGATCATCTCGCCAGCCTGCTCCAGCGCGAGGGTTACATTGAAAACGGGGTTTCCGTGGGCGAAATTCGTGGTGCCATCGAGCGGGTCGACATACCAGCGAAACTCCGAGGGGCTCTCATGCCCGCCGCCCTCTTCAGCAACGATTCCATGCGAGGGAAAGTGCTTCGTCAGTCTCTCGACCACCAACTTTTCCGAGGCGCGGTCGGCAGCCGTCACCAAGTCGAAATCGCCTTTTAACTCGAAGCCAATGTGACGTTCGGCGTAGTCGGCTAACAGCGCCCCAGCCTCTCGCGCAATGTCGATAGCCGTTTCCAAATAGCTTGACATGGGGCGAGTTAGGACTCTTCGATCAAGTACTTAATATCGTGTTTGAAAACGAAAAGATTGGGCTCGCCCGCGCGCGTAATCCGGATGAATCGCGCATCGTAGTATTCCACAATGCCGCGCACCGTTTCGTTATCGCCCAGTTTGATGCTCACCGGTGTCTGCTTCTCAATCAGCCGCTTGAGGTATTTAACTTCCTCGAATGTCTGCTCGGGTGCCTTGGTGCCGGATTTTCCGCTATGTGCCACTATGGCTCCTGAAGATTGCTGTTAGCTGCATTCCGCTTGCGCGGTTCCATCTTCGGTGGGACAGGTTTGGGCGCATTTTCACGCGGCCGGACGGTGATCCGGCTGCCATCCGCTCCGTAATCCTGTTCAGCCTCACCATAATATCCATTGCGCGCGAGAATGCGCAATTCGGGGGACTTAACGCGGATTTCAATGCTATGAAAACGGTTCTTCGTTAGCGGCACGTCTTTGGGATAATAAGCTAGCAAGTACTGCGTTCGGAGCTCGCGCAGAATGTCGGCGAAGGCTGCATCGAGAGCGCTTCCGAGCGTTGGCAGAAACACGCGGCCGCCGGTGAATTTCGAAATGGTGGTGAGCGCGTTCTCGCCGCCCACATTGCGGCCAGCGTCGTTCGTGATTGGGACCACCAGCAGCGGATAGATGACAGCATCGGAAAGCTGCGCCGCTTCAAGCGCCGCGTGGAAGTCCTTACTGCTGGTGGTATCGCCGCCGTCGGTGACGATAATCATTACGTGGCGTCCCTCGCGGTCTTGCAACTCACCCGCGGCAAGATAAATCGCATCATAAAGCGAGGTGCCGGCGGTGCCGTGAAGCATCCGCAGGGAATGATCCAGAGATGACGCGTTGCGCGTGAAGTGGTTCTGCTTTACTACTTGATAATTGAAGCTGTAGAGCGCCACCGAATCGTTAGGATTTCCTTCGTCAAAAAGCGTGCGCAAAAAACGCACGACTGAATCGACCTCGAATTTCAGATCCTTCGCGGTGGACCCGCTGTTATCCACCAAAAGCGCCACGGAGAGCGGCTGCTCCGTGCGGCGTTCGAAGACTGAAATCTGTTGAGGAGTTTTGTTGTCGAGGACCGTGAAGTCGGCTTTATTGAGGGAACTGACTAGCGCTCCCGAGGGGTCTTTAACCGTCACCAGCAATGGCACTAGACGGACGTCGACGCGCAAAATTGGATCTTCCTGCGCCGTCACGGGTGCACCGTAGGCCATCAGCGAAAAGACGGCAAACACCCAGCTACACGGCGCGCGGCGCATCCCGATCCCATTCCCCATCGACCCAAACCTCGCCGTCGGCGAAATATTCTTTCTTCCAAATGGGAACCAAGCGCTTCAGTCGGTTGATCCCTTCAAGAGCGACTTCGAAGGCCGGTTTGCGATGCGGCGCAGTTACAATCACCACCACGCTGGCCTCGCCGATCTGCATTCTCCCCAACCGGTGCACTAGCGCAATCCGCCCAATTGCGCAGGATTTCGCAAGTTCGTTGCCGATCCCCGCCATCGTCCTGACGGCCATGGACTCATAGCCTTCGTAATCTAAAAAAAGGGTCTCGCGGCCGCGCGTATTGTTGCGAACCACGCCCTCAAACGCGATGACCGCGCCATCCTCGCCGCGCTGCAACTGGGCGACCAAAGAGCGCGTCTCGATGGGCTGACGCGTGAGCGCAAAGAAATGCCCTTCGGGCCGATGAATTTCCAAAATGTATGAGCCGCTCCCACCGCTAACAGGAGGCAGGAAGGCGACTTCATCGCCGTCCGCGAGACTGGAACCGAGGGTGGAAAACTCCTGGTTATGCGCCATCACAATGCTTCCCGCCATCTCGCGAAGCTTCGGAAATTGAACTGCATAATGCTCGAAAACGGTCCCGACCGAAGCGTTAGCGGGAAGTTCCAGGGTGACTTGCGAGCTGCCGGTGAAATCCTTTAACATGCCGAAAAACAAGACTTTAACCCGCATCGTCTCACGCAAGTTTAGCAGACGGTCGGCGGCCAGAAGCGGTTTCAACGGTATAATCTGTCGCGTGATCACAGCCCCGACGAAAGTGCGCGTGCGCTACGCCGAGACCGACCAAATGGGCATTGTGTACCATGCCAATTACCTAATCTGGATGGAGGTGGCGCGCGTCGATTATTGCCGGTCCATCGGATTTGTGTATAAAGATATGGAATCGCTCGACGGCGTGCTTCTCGCGGTTGTTGAAGCCAACTGCCGCTACCTCAGCCCATCGCGATTCGATGATGAGATCACCATCCGGATCTCGCTGCTTGAGGCGAATACGAGAATGGTCCGCTTCGGTTACGACATGGAAATCTCTGGCGAAGGGCGCAAAATTGCCCGCGGCGAAACGAAACATTTATTCCTTGGGCGGGATTTGCGGCCAGTGCGGCTTCCAGAGAAATACCGCCGAATGTTCAGGATAGTAGAATCAGCACAATAATAACTTCGGGGGGTATCCCCTCTTGTGATATCTTAATCTGACAACTATACGAAAAGGAAGTAGGCAACGTGTCTCAGACCGACGCGGCGGCAACCCCGACAACCGAAGCCATATACTGCCCGATAGAATTCTCCATAGTTGGCATTGGAGCGTCCGCGGGCGGACTGGAAGCGTGCTCGGCTCTTCTCAAGGCACTCCCAGTGGACACGGGCCTCGCATTTGTAGTGATCCAACATCTGGACCCGAAACACGAAAGCCTGCTTCCCACTTTGTTGTCTCGAGTTACCAAGATTCCTGTCAAGCCGGTGCAAGACGCGATGGCCGTGGAGCCGAATCAGGTCTACGTCATGCCACCCGGCTGGGAAATTGTTTTCTCCGAGAGTACGCTGCGGCTGATCCCGCGAGAAAAGACGATCTCCGGCACATTCATGCCGATCGATGGTTTTTTCCATTCCCTGGCTGAGAATTGTCAGCATCGGGCAATTGGGGTGGTGCTGTCCGGCACCGGTTCCGATGGTGCCCTCGGACTCGAAGCGATCCGGGCTGAAGGAGGTTTTACCTTCGCCCAAGATACCCAATCGGCTAAATTCGACGGGATGCCGCATAGTGCCTTCGCCAGCGGCTTCGTGGATTTCGTTTTACCGCCAGAAGGGATTGCCCAGCGCCTAATTAAGATAGCGAAATATCCTTACGCCAAACGGGTCGACAACTTGGCCCGGAGCGCCGAAGTTTCTCATGATCGCGTTCCGTTGCAGGCTATCCTCGCTTTCCTGCACGAAAAGACCAGCGTCGATTTCTCGCAGTACCGCTCCAGCACCATTCAGCGCCGTGTATTTCGCCGCATGGCCATCCATCACTTCGCCGACGAGGAACGCTATCGCCGATTCCTGACCGAGACGCCCGGCGAAGTGGAATTACTTTGCGAGGAGATGATTCCGCGGGTCACCCGTTTCTTTCGCGATCCAGAGGTTTTTGAAGCCCTTCGGAAGCACGTCTTACCGCAATTTCTCACTAACAAAACGGGCGGCGGGCCGGTACGGATTTGGGTGCCGGGTTGCGCCTCGGGAGAAGAAGTCTACGCGATTGCCATTTGCCTCCTGGAGTTTCTGAAAGAAAATTCAGCGAATTTTCAAATCCAGATCTTCGGGACCGATCTGAGCGCGTTGGCGATTCAGACGGCCCGGAAGGGACTATACCCCGATAAGATCACCGAGGATGTTTCACCCGAGCGACTGCAAAATTTTTTCGTTAAGCGCGACGATGGCTATCAAATCAGCGCACGAATCCGGGAGGTTTGCGTCTTCGCCGGGCATGACCTGATTAGCGATCCTCCGTATTCAAAGCTTGACCTGATCAGTTGCCGAAACGTTCTTATTTATCTGGACAGCATACAGACGCGCATTATTCCCATGTTTCACTATGCGCTCAAGCCAACGGGTTTTCTGCTCCTGGGACTCATGGAAAGTGCCAGGCGCTTCGCGGACCTATTCACCCCCGTGGACAAGAATTCTCAGATCTACTCCAAGAAAGCGGCGAACGGCCGGCTCGTGCGGAGTTGGGGAGCGGTGCGAGCAGCAGTGCCGGTAAAGGCCCGTGTTGCGAACGATCTTTGGGGAGACGCGGATGTCCAGAAGCGCGCCGATCACGCCGTCCTGGCGAAGTATGCTCCCGGCGGCGTTGTTGTCAACGAAAACTGGCAGGTGCTGCAGGTCCGCGGTCAGATCAGCCCCTACTTGAGGCCGGCATCGGGGAAGATGAGCGTCAATGTCCTAACCATGGCCAAACGATCGGGCCTCGCTCTGGACTTGGCCGCCGCCTTGGAACAGGCTAAAAGTGAAGATAAGCCTGTTCGCCGAGAAAATATCGTGATTCCCCACGAACATGCGATCGTTAATTTACAAGTGATTCCCCTCGGCTTGCGAGAGGATGAGTCTCGCCTGTTCCTGATTCTCTTCGAAGAGGTTCGCCACGCCGAGTTAGCGGCACGCGATGCCGCCGAAACCGGAGAGACCGTACCCAAAGGCGAGTTACTGAAATTGCAAAAAGAACTGGCTGCCACACGGGAACGTTTGGTTACCTTACTCGACAGTCACCAGCAATACAGCGACGATTCTCAATCCGCTCAGGAAGAGAGCCTTTCCAATCTGGAGGAGGTCCAAAGTTTCAACGAGGAGTTGGAGACCGCCAAGGAAGAACTGCAATCGGCCAATGAAGAATTGAGCACCGTCAACGAAGAACTGCAGACTCGCAATTCCGATCTTCAGCAAGCGCGCGATTTCACGATGTCCGTCGTGGAAACCGTGCAGATACCGCTGGTCGCGCTGGATAATGGGCTGTGCGTGAGGATGGCGAACCGTGCGTTCTATGAGACGTTTCACTGCACGCGGGAGCAAACCGAGACACACGGCATCTTCGATTTGGCGGGAGGAGCCTGGGATATTCCAGATCTTCGAGCGCTGCTGGAAAAAGTGCTTCCCGAGAATCACGGCTTTGACGGCTTCGAGCTGGAGAATAATTTTCCGCTGGCTGGTCGCAAGATCCTGCGGGTGAGCGCCAGGCGGCTCAATCGAGGTGAAATGATCCTGATGTCCATAGAAGACATCACCGAGCGCAGGCACGCCAGTATTGAACTGCGCCGCGTTCAAGATGAACTCCGCCAGGGTCAGAAGATGGAAGCTATCGGGCGTTTGGCCGGGGGCGTAGCCCACGACTTCAATAACATGCTGACGGGAATTCTGGGTTTCAGCGAAATGTTAATAGGGAGTCTGGCTGAGGGCACTGACGCCTATGACCACGCGGAGGAGATCAAGAAAGCGGGCGAGCGGGCCGCCGCACTGACCCAGCAGTTGCTGGCGTTCAGCCGGCGTCAGGTGCTGCATCCCCAGATGCTCAGCCTGAATACGGTCATCCTGGAACTGGACCAAATGTTGCGCAGGCTGATTGGCGATGACATCGCTCTCAATAAATCCCTTAGTGAAGAGTTGTGGCAGATGCGCGGCGATCCCGGACAAATTAGCCAGGTGATCCTGAATTTAGCTTTAAATGCGCGGGATGCCATGCCACAAGGGGGAGTGCTGTCGATTCGCACTACGAATACGCGCGTCGAAGAAACCGGGGAGCAGCTTCGCGGTTTGGCCGCGGGTAGTTATGTGAGCCTGACGGTTGCCGATTCCGGCAAGGGGATGGACGCGGAAACCAAACAACATATCTTTGAACCTTTTTTCACTACCAAGCCCCACGGTGCGGGAACTGGCCTGGGTTTAGCCACGGTGTCCGGGATCGTAAAACAAAGCGGAGGAAACATCCATTTCGCCAGTGAAATCGATCGTGGAACTACCTTTTGGGTCGATTTTCCTCGGGTTGAGATGCGCTTGGAAGATCAGGCTCCGAGTGGGCGCGCGGATATGCCCACGGGCACTGAAACCGTTCTGGTGGTGGAGGACGACGATGTGGTTCGCGGGCTGGCGGTTCTGGTACTGAAACGGCAGGGTTATACAGTATTGGAGGCGAGCCAAGCCACCGAAGCTCTGGCGCTGTGCCACTCCCACCCCGCCCAGTTCGACCTCCTGCTGACGGACGTGGTGATGCCCGGGGGGCTAAATGGCAGAGAACTCGCTGAACAAGCCATTAAGGTTCGGCCTGAAATGCGGGTTGTTTTGATGTCAGGCTATACCGCCGATGCGCTAGTTTTGTATGGTGTCGAGAAGGGTGCTCCGTTCTTGCAGAAACCGTTCACGCTGCTCCAGTTGGCCCGCAAGGTGCGCGATGTGCTCGATAGCGGTTCTTTGCAAAAAGTACGGAGCCACGGTCAAATGATTACCTTGCGCTAAATCGTTGGCCAGTCTTTTGAGATTTTCATACTCCCCGGACACTACCTCCTTCGAGAGTCATGCATGCTCTGGGACCAATTCGCAGCGGCAATTTTGGCACCTTGTGCGGTTTGGGTGCTGGTCAACGGCTTGGACGACTGCGTCCTCGACCTTGCGTGCTGCTATCAGTGGTTGCAGGCCCGATTTAGGAAACAAGCCCAGCCCGCTTTTCCCACCGACCCCGAACTCTTTGCGGTTCCCGAGCGGCGCATGGCCATCTTCGTCGCTTCCTGGAACGAACATTCTGTCCTCCAGAAAATGGTGGAGCGCAACATGGCTTCCCAGAAATACACAAATTTTGAGTTCTTTCTCGGTGTGTATCCGAATGACACCCGCACCGTCGCCGCCGCCAAAGAAGCCAAGCGGCTGTTTCCCGACAAAGTCCACATAGCCACCTGCCCGCACGACGGACCCACCTCCAAGGCCGATTGCCTAAACTGGATCTATCAGCGTATGCTGCTTTTCGAGGAAGAAAACGGCGCCCGTTTTCAAATGATCCTCACCCACGACGCTGAAGACCTGGTGCATCCCGAAGCTCTTCGCTGGGTTAACTATTACGCCCAGTGGCACGACATGGTGCAGATCCCCGTGCTGCCGCTTCCCACCCCTTGGCACCACTTCACCCACGGCGTCTACTGCGATGAATTCGCGGAATTTCAGTTCAAGGATATGCCGGCGCGCCAGTATCTTGGCGGCTTCATTCCGTCAAATGGGGTGGGCACCGGATTTTCGCGCCAGGCGCTGGACAAACTAGCGGCCGCGCATAAGAACTGTGTCTTCGAACCCAGCTGCCTGACAGAGGATTACGAAAATGGCTTCCGGCTTTACTCCATGGGGTGCTCGCAGAAGTTCGTGCCGATTCATTGGCACAACGGCTCCATCGTCGCGACGCGCGAATTCTTTCCGCGGGAATTTTTTCTCGCGGTGAAACAGAGGACGCGCTGGGTGACGGGTATCGCACTGCAATCCTGGGAGCATCATAGTCTCAAGGAAACGCTGAAGCAGGCGTATTGGTTTTGGCGCGACCGCAAGAGTGTGGTGGGAAATCTAATCACGCCGCTGACGAATGTCTTGTTCGGCTATGGGGTGATCACCTGGGGATGGAGTGTGCAGACGCACTCTGTATGGGGCTTGGCACAGGCCGCGCACAACCCGCTGCTAATCCATGCGATGTTCTTTACGATGGGCCTCCAATGCTTCCACGTTTCCGTGCGCGGCTGGTGCTCGGCCCGAATTTACGGGTGGAAGTTCGCATTCGCGGTTCCGCTGCGGGTGGTCTGGGGTAACTGGATCAACTGCTTCGCAACCACATCCGCGCTCTTCCGATACTTCAACGCCAAAGCGCGCGGGCAACCGCTTCGATGGTTGAAGACCGCACACTCATATCCGAATCGCGCCGCGTTGGTGGAGAAGCGCCTCAAGCTGGGCGAAATCCTGGTCGGTTCGCAGTACGTCACCGCCGCTCAACTTGCAGAAGCGCTGCGCACCAAACCGCAGCAGGCGCTGCTCGGCGAACACATGCTCAATTTAGGAATGATCACGGACGAGGAACTTTACGAGGCCTTGAGCCTTGAGCAGGACATCCCCTACGGTAAGCCCGAACGATCAATCGTTTCCGTGCCGATCACGCGTTCGTTCCCCGCCGCTATCGCCCGCAAGTGGCAAGTGCTTCCATTCCGCGTGGTCGCCGGCGAGCTGTACGTAGCCAGTTCCACTTCGCCGCACGCTGCCATGTGCGCGGAGCTCAAACGGTACAGCTCGCTTGAAATCAGATTTCAACTGGTTACACCGCGCGAGTTCGAAGAGCTCGCGATCGAGTACCTCCCTTAGGCCGCCTTTCGTAAAATCGAGGGTCGTAGGTGAAGCGCTCGGTATCCGCCACCGTCACCTGTTTAAAGTCCCGGTGCGCCGGATTGATCATTACGTTGAATTCGCCCCGCACCACGGCGGACGGAACCCAAAGCAGTGCCTCTGTCACTCGCGCCGCAAAGGCGTCCCCAATGCGCGCGATTTCCCCAGGTGGAGGGGCGCCTCGCCAATCGGAGGGTAAGGAATCGATGTCGATTCGCATCCGGCTTAAGGTGTCCGGAATTTCGATTGAGACGAGAATCAGAACCTTCGGAGGATCTTCAGAGTCGATGTGAACGAAATATTCGACCATCGCGAGAGACAGATGTTCGGCGGCATAGACGACGCGCGTGCCCGCACTCGACCAGCGGCCGCCAAAACGAAACGATCCTTCGCCATCTAGGGGATTCGCGGAAAATGCTTCTCTAACTATTCGATGGACACGGCTCAACTGACTCCGCCGTAGGCGATCCGCCCGAGAATGTTCTCTACCGTGCGAGCGCCGAGCTCGGTGTCGAGAGATTCAAGGGGCGTGCCGCCGCCCAGTGCGCGGTTGGAACGCTTCAGCCACCGCACGGCTTTGTCGTGATCGCCAATGTAGCGCTCAGCCAATGCCATGGTGCGGGCCAGCCGGTAAATCAGGTCGGATTCGTGCGAGCTTAAGTGACTTCCTTTTCGGCGCTGTAGACTGCGCGGCGAAAGATTCAAGCTGCTCGCCAGCTCATCAAGGGTCAAATCTACGGCGCGCATTACCGTCACAATGACCCCCGGAGGAAATCCGTCGCGAATCGCTTCTCTAAGATCTTGTGAAGATCGAAGATCTCTTCCCAGGACAGTCTGCCCGCCTAGTTCCTCCGATACGCTTTGGAAGTCATCTACCAACATGTCGTTAATTGTAGCGACATTTGGCACGAACGTCAATTAGTGGACTTTCAAGGGTGCCAGCACTTCATTTGCCTCCAGCGAAACTACTTTCCAATGCTTTCCCTGTTTTCGCAGCTCCGCTTTCACCAACTCGCGCCGGCGTTCCAACGGTCCATCTTCCGCCTTGGACCGAAGCTGCATGAACCAGTCGAGGTCCACCGAATCTTTGTCGCCATCGAGTTGTTCCGTCAAAACGTCAATCGAACAAACAATCTCGCACTGCGATGTGAGAGAGTTGACGTTCGCCTCGATGCGCGAATATGACGCCATGCCGTGATCCAGATATTTCAAAAACCCCGCCGGATTACCTTCGCTTAAACTCGACGCCATCGAGGTGAGAACGGCGAACACCGACGCGCTGGTTTCGCCCAGCAAAGGAACCGCGAACAGCATCAGAAACCCGCGGCGACGCAGCATCATGACCGGTAGCTCGCGTTGATCCGAATGTAGCCTTCAGTAAAATCGCAGGTCCAGAAGGTCGCGGTGCCTTTGCCTCTTCCGCGAATGGCTAGCTCAATCAGGCAGTCTGTTTCATCGAGGCGCGTCTTGAGTGCGGACTCGTCAAACGCGGCGGCTAATCCCGCGCGGCACACTGCCGTACGTTGCAGCGAAATGTCCACGTTCTTCGCATCGAACGCGACGCCCGCGTTGCCTGCGGCGCATAGTATCCGTCCCCAATTTGCGTCCGACCCTGCAACGGCCGTCTTCACCAACGGCGAATTGGCGACAGTTCGAGCAATGGCAACCGCATCGGCATCGTTTGCCGTTCCGCGGACTTCGATCATAATGAGTTTCCGGGCGCCTTCGCCATCGCGCACGATCTGTTGCGCGAGAGACTGCATCACTTCCGTGACGGCTGCCTCAAACGCGCCCATTTCCGTGGGATCGGGCCGGAAGCCCGAGGCCCCGTTGGCCAGCAGCGCCAACGTGTCATTGGTCGACGTGTCGCCATCCACCGAAATGCGGTTGAAGCTGCGCTCCACCGCGCGCGTCAGAATCTTTTGCAAAACGGAAGCTGCAATTTGCGCATCGGTCAATACGAAACCCAGCGTGGTCGCCATGCGCGGGTGGATCATTCCCGATCCTTTAGTCATTCCGGCGATCCGCACGCGCCCGCGCCGAAATTGTAACTCTGCCGAAGCGGTCTTCATTACCAGGTCAGTCGTAAGAATTGCGTTCGCGACGGCCTCAAAGCCCGACTCCGACAGGTTTTTCACCATCCCCGGGAGGGCCTTCGCGATTAGGGACGCATCGAGTTCGACGCCGATCACCCCGGTTGACGCTGGCAGCACTTGATTCGCGGGAAGCTTGAGCATTCGCGCCACGGCCTGAGTCGTCATTGCAGCGACCCGATCCCCGGTGCGCGTCGCACAGTTGGCATTGCCGGCATTAATCAACACCGCGCCGACCTTCCCACGCGACGTTCGGAGATTCCGCCGCGCTAAGCGGACCGGCGCCGCCTGCGCCCGGTTCTGCGTGAACACCGCCGCCCCGGATGCCGGAATGCCCGAGACGATTAGCGCAACGTCATCCTTCGCCTCTTTGCGGATGCCCGCATACGCCGTCGCGTACCGATAACCCAGCGGCAAATTCAATTCGGCAACTCCCCTAAAAATTCATTGTCCAGGACGCGATGCCCGTTGGCGAAAGCTTCAGCCGACATGCGTTTGCGCCCTTCCATCTGTACTTCGAGCAGTTCTAACGCCGTGCCAGCGCCGCAGGCCACCAGCATGCCATTCGGTTCGCGAAGCAGGCGCCCCGCTGCCGCGTCGTGTGTTTCCGCCGCGACGCGCGTTAGCCAAATCCGCAGCGCCGATCCGCGAAAGTTCGTAGTCGCACCGGGCCACGGCTGCAACCCGCGCACCTGGTTGTGAATCTCCCGCGCGGGGCGAAGCCAATCGATACGCCCGTCCTTTTTTTTCAAGATCGGCGCGAGCGTGGCCTGTGCATCATCCTGCTTTTGGGGAACGATGCTTCCATCCGCCAATGCGTCGAGCGTTTGAATGAGCAAGCCGGCCCCGAGCACGGCTAACTTGGGGCTCAACTCGATAGCCGTTTCATCGTTGCCGATCGGCATAATGGCGCGCAGCAGAATATCGCCGGTATCGAGGCCCGCGTCAATGCGCATCGTCGTCACGCCAGTTACCGTCTCGCCGCGGGCAATCGCCCATTGAATGGGGGCCGCGCCTCGCAACTTCGGCAATAACGATGCATGCACATTGATGATTCCGAGCGGCGCTAGGTCAATCACACTCTGCGGAATAATCTGTCCGTAACCCACGACTACCATCGCGTCCGGCTGTAGGGCCGCAATCGCGGCGACCGCGTCCGGCCGACGTACCCGCTCCGGTTGAAAGACCGCGAGCCCGTGGAGCAGCGCGCAGGTCTTCACGGGCGAAGGCGTCATGGCTTGCGTCCGCCCTTTTGGCCGGTCCGGTTGCGTAATTACGGAAACAACTTCATGCCCCGCGGCGACAATGCGTTCGAGCGTGGGCACCGCAAACTCCGGCGTGCCCATGTAGATCAGGCGCACGGTCTTAAAACCAATCTTCGGCCTTAATGCGCTTGCGAATCTTGCGCTTGATCAGATCGCGCTTCAGCACGCTTACGTGGCTGATAAAAAGAATTCCGTTCAGGTGATCGATCTCATGTTGAAAGGCGCGCGCCAGCAGATCCTCGCCATGGACTTCAATCTCTTCGCCCCTGGCATCCCGTGCTTTCACTGTCGCTCTCTTGGCCCGCGTCACCTGCTCCCGAAATCCGGGGAAACTCAGGCAGCCCTCTTCCGCTGTTTGCTTACCCTCCTTATGCACGATACGCGGATTCACCAGCACAATCTGCTGCGGCTCGCCTTCGCCGCCGCTTACGTCGATAACCGTAATCTTCTTACCGATACCAATCTGGGGCGCGGCCAGTCCGACGCCTTTGGCCGCGTACATGGTCTCGAACATGTCTTGCACAAGCTGATGCAGTTCGGGCGTATCGAATTCGGTAATATCTTCGGCTTCTCGCTCCAGCACGGGCTGGCCGTACTTAACAATCTTGTGAATCATCTCTTAGAAATCCGTAACCTGTTGCAGGTAGCCCTCAAAATTACGCTTGGTCTCGATAAGTGAATCGCCGCCGAATTTTTCCAGGAAAGCCGCCGCGAGCACGATGGCGACCATAGCTTCACCGATGACTCCGGCCGCAGGCACCACGCACACATCCGACCGCTCATAAGCCGCCAGCGCCGGGTCGCGCGTCTCCAGATCCACCGATTCGAGCGGCCTCCGCAGTGTGGAGATCGGCTTCAAGAATCCGCGCAGGCGAATGTCCTGGCCGTTGGTCATGCCGCCTTCAATGCCGCCCGCGCGATTGTTCCCGCGAAAGAAATGCCGCTGCTGCTTTGCATAGTGAATCGTGTCCTGCACCTTCGATCCGAAACTCGCCGACCCTTCCTCGGCGAACCCAATTTCGACGCCCTTCACGGCCTGCATCGAGACAATCGCCTGGGCCAGCTTCCCGTCCAAACGCGAATCCCACGTGATGTGTGACCCCAGGCCGGGAGGGAGATTATGCGCCACCACTTCAAAAATTCCGCCGATGGTGTCGCCTGTCCGATAGGCTTCGTCCACAACTTCCTTCATCTTCGATTCATGCCCCGCCTCGACGCACCCGAGCAACACTTCCGGCTTGTGGCTCAGAGCTTCAATCTCGGCCCAGGTGACCGCGCGCTCAAGTCGCACCGGCCCGACCGCAATCACGTGGCTTAATACACTGCAACCGAATTGCGCCAGAAACTGTTTCGCGATTGCACCCACCGCAACCCGCGCCGTGGTCTCACGCGCACTGGCCCGTTCCAGGATGTAGCGTGCATCCTGAAAGTTATACTTGATTGCGCCAGCCAGATCCGCATGGCCTGGCCGCGGCCGAGTGACTCGCTTCTGTTTCGCATCGCCATCTTCAATCTGCTCGACCGGCAGCGACTCGGTCCAGTTCTTCCAATCCTTATTGCGAATGACGATCGCGATCGGAGATCCAATCGTTTTTGAATGCCGCACGCCCGCTACGATTTCGACTTGATCGGTCTCGATCTTCATGCGACCGCCGCGCCCGAAACCCTGCTGGCGTCGCCAAAGCTCGCGATCAATCTGGTCCAAAGATATGGGAATTCCGGCGGGCAAACCGGTCAGAGTGGCAACCAGACACTCCCCATGAGATTCGCCCGCGGTCTCAAATCGAAACATGTGGATGAAGTTTCATGTTACCAAGCACCCGCCAGCCGTTGTAGAATCAGGCGACATGTTTAAGAGATTCCTATTGCAATTCGCCCTCGCCGGAGCGCTGCTCTACACCGGCTACAAAATCGGCACGCGCCACCAAACCGTACACGCCATGAGCAACCAGGTTTTCGAATTGCGCACCTACACCACGCTTCCCGGCAAGCTTGACGACTTGCACAAGCGCTTCCGCGAGCACACCACCGATATCTTTAAGAAGCATGGGATGACCAACGTTGGCTACTGGGTCCCGCAGGATGAGCCGCTTTCGAAGAATACGCTCATCTACATTATCTCGCACGAAAGCCGCGATGCCGCCAAGAAAAACTGGGACGCATTCGGCGCCGATCCCGAATGGCAGGCGGTTCAGAAAGCTTCCGAAGCGAACGGCAAAATTGTGGATCACGTGACGTCTACGTTCATGGATCCGACCGACTATTCGCCGATAAAGTAGATGACGCGCACGGAAATCGGCGCGCTCATCGTCAGCCGGTTGGCACCGCTTCAGGACGCGCTCCGCTCGGAGTTTTCGGTCCCTGGCCGCGTGGGGTCGTTCGTGGTGGATAACCTATTGCCGGCCGATCTTGCGCGCCAGATTTACGCAGCTTTTCCGGCTGATTCGGATCTGGTCCGCAAGAAAAATCTCGGCCAGGACAAGCTAGTGGGCGTACAGATGGACCGCTACCCGCGCATTCTCGAAGAGACGGTCTACGCATTTCAACATCCCGGAATCGTCGAACTAATCGCGCGCATTACAGCCATCGAAGGCTTATTCCCCGACGAGCATCTCTATGCCGGGGGCATCAGCGTGATGTGTAAGGAGCATTATCTGAACCCGCATCTCGATAACTCGCATGACAAGGACCAGCGCAACTACCGGGCGTTGAATCTTCTTTACTACGTAACTCCCGACTGGTGCGAGGAGAACGGCGGGAACTTGGAGTTGTGGGACCGCGGCCCGCAGGAACTGCAGCGCACCCTTACCAGTGCTTTTAACCGTCTGGTGGTGATGGTGACTAACAAGACGTCGTGGCACAGCGTCAGCCAGGTAAAAGCCGATAGCCGCCGTTGTTGCGTCTCAAACTATTACTTCTCCCCGCAGCCAGTCGACAACGACAGCAGCTACCACGTCACAAGCTTTCGCGGTCGCCCCGGCGAAACGCTGAAAGATCTCGCAATGCAGAGCGACAATTTTCTGCGGACGGTAGTGAAGAAAGCGGTCGGCGAGAAGCTATTTAAGAATCCGCATGTGTATAAGAAGGACGGCTAACGCGGTTAGTGCTAGGCCTACACCAACTTCGGCACCACAAATGGCACCCGGTAATCACGCGTGAACATGCGGTTAGCCTCGGCGTCGCCGGTTACTGAGTAAGTAGCGGCATCGAAGTTTAAAGTGCGGCCCAGCCGATAGGATATGTTCGCGAGGTGAACCAGCGTCGTCGAGATGGCACCCTCTTCAATTTCGGCGGCGAGCAACTCGCGCCGCCGACTCCTTACCGCATCGATGAAGTTCCCAAAGTGGTCGCCACCCTGGTTGGCGCTCGGTCCCGGAGTCTGATCTTTACCCATCCACGTTTCGTATTTCACGTAACCGTCGATAGCCAAATAGCCTTCCGAGCCATAAAAGATGTTTCCGACGGTGTTACTCTTCACGCTCTCGTCGAACTCGTGAATGCCCGCTTCGTGGTTCGTCATCCAGTGGCGGACTTCGAAAGTCATCAGCTTCTTCTTGCCAGCCGCGTCAAACTCGTAAGAACACGTAATGGTATTCGGCGTTTCCTGGTCGTCGTCAAACATGAAGTGCCCACCCATGGCCGAAACTTTGGTGGGATACTTAACGCCCAATCCCCAACGCGCGATGTCAACTTCGTGGACGCCCTGATTTCCCAGATCGCCGTTCCCGTATTCCCAGAACCAGTGCCAGTTGTAATGAAAGCGGTTCTTGGTGAAAGCGTGCTGCCGGGCGGGCCCGAGCCAAAGATCGTAATCCACCCCGGCGGGCACAGGTTCTTCGGGCGTGTGCCCAATCGTTTTGCGCCACTTGTAACAAAGCCCGCGCGCCATGTAAACTTCGCCCAGAAATCCGTCGCGCATCTTCTGAACCGCTTCCTGCAGAGCCACGGCAGAGCGGCTCTGGCTCCCCTGTTGCACGATGCGGTCGTACTTGCGTGCCGCCGCGACAATCTGCCGAGCCTCGAACATATTGTGTGAACACGGCTTTTCGACGTAGACATCCTTTCCCGCCTGGCACGCCCAAATGGTTTGCAGCGTGTGCTGGTGGTTCGGGGTCGCGATGGAAATCGCGTCGATGGATTTATCCTCAAGCAGTTTGCGAAGGTCGGTATAGGGGGCGGGAGCTTTTTTGCCCGTGCCTTCGACAAACTTGCTGGCGTCGGCGAGGACGGATTGATCGATATCGCAGATCGCCACCACATCGACGTTCGGAAGCGTGGTGAAGGCCTGCAGGTGCGATTTGCCCCGGCCGCGAAGTCCAACGCACGCGATACGGACAGTGCCGCTGGAGCTTTTCGGTGACGCCAGCGCCGTACCCAACGCGGCGGATCCCATCAGGAAATATCTTCGGTTCATAGGGATTAGTGCCTCCGATAGTGATGACGAATTCAGGATACTCCTATTTCGGCACATCGAAAGCGGGAATTGAGCGAACATGTAAATATGCCTTCCACGAAGCAACCCACGCGCCGACTTGCCATTGGCGTGATTGGTTCCTGTCTCTCCGGCGTTCTGGCCGCGCAGCCGAAGAGTTCAGACTCCTGGAAAGAATCTGACCTGATTCAGCCGAAAGATCTCGCGGCGGCGCTCGGGTCTGCGTCGGGCCGCCCCTTAATCCTCCACGTCGGATTCCCCGTTCTCTATCGAGGAGCGCACATTCCGGGCTCAATCTATGCGGGGGCAGGATCGAAATCCGCTGATCGTGAGCTGCTGAAGAAGGCGTTGGCGGGGATCGCGCACGACCGTGAGATCGTGATTTACTGCGGCTGCTGCCCTTGGCAAGACTGTCCGAATGTGGATCCTGCGTTTCGTGCCATCAAGCAAATGGGCTACGAGCGCGTGAAGGCGTTGGTGATTCCGACGAACCTGCACGCCGATTGGGTTGAAAAAGGTTATCCGGTCGAAAAAGGCTAGCGGTGTTCTCGCTGGATGATTTATAACAATCCTCCGCCAACTACAGAAAATATTGAAACAGTTTGTGCCACAAGCACTATACGGCTGTCGTATTATAACTGAGAGTTCACAGGGGAAATGTTGACAAGAATCTTTGCGAGTATTGTTGTTATCTTATTTTGTGCTGGTTTCGGCGCTCAGGCTGCCACACTTCCCTCGCTACAGCGTCCCAACCCGAATGTAGTTGTTCTCGGGGATTCTATTTCCTACGGAGACTCCTATGTGGAGAACCTCCGAACGCATTTGGCCTATTCGCTTGGTGACCGAGGGCCCGGCTTCTTCTCGATTTGGTCGGGAGCATGGGTAATGACAGGTGCGTGGAACTCCGAATCCGCATACGGCCCATTCGGCTCGGCGGTTTCCGGGAAGAATGGAGCAGTCGCGAAATTAACGGTCTACCGTGATAGTGAAAGCCTCGACTTGCTCTATCTCTGTATGCCCGATAGTACGCCGTTCACGTTAGTGGTCGACAGCATCCCGCATCCCGTCGGTCGCGGGGACTGCCGTACTCCGACTTACATGAAAGAGACTATCGCTACCGGAAATTTCGGCTGGCACTGGGTAGAAGTTGACGTCCCGAATTCAGGGAAGGCCTATATTTGGGGTCTCTCCGCGGAAACTGGAAACGATGGCGTGCTTGTGAACAATATTTCACAGTCAGGTCGAAGGCTAATAGATCTAAGCCCCTCGACGGACTCTTTGGGATTTTTAGACGTTCTCGCGCCCACGCTCACAATCGTTTCCCTTGGCATGAATGACATCGGTTCGGGCGTGCCTCTAGACCAGTATGAAGCGGCTCTTTCGCGATTAGTAGCGTACGCCAGCCGGTTCGGAGCCGTGATCGTGGTCAGCGAAAATCCGCGCAAAGATGCAGACACGCTCAACCCTCACCAGAGCGATTATGTAAGGGTAAACGAACAAGTGGCAAGAGCCGCTGGGGTCATGTATGTGGATATGTACAAGCGGTGGGGAGAATACTCCGGGGCGGTGAACCGAGGACTGATAAGCAGTGACGGTTATCATCCGACGTCAAAAGGCCACCTCGACTACGCCGCGGCCCTGTGGGAGCAGTTATGGCATCCTACCGTCCGGCCGCGGATGCGTTAGCGGCTCGCTCATTCGCCTCCAGTGTGTTTGGAGCAATGCGGTGGCGGCTGGCTGTTAGATTAGTGCTATGGTTACCCTAACCAAGAAAATCTTTGGAATGGTAGGAGTCCGAGTCGGTCGGATCGCGAACACATTGAGTTACCAACGCTCCCGTTATCTGAAAGAACTCGCTACTACAGTGGTCCTTGATGTCGGAGCCAATGTGGTCCAGTATGCTCGGGAGATACATCGAACGGGTTACAAAGGGCGCATCGTGTCGTTTGAACCTTTGAGCGTTCCATTTCATAAGCTCCAAGAATACGCGGGGGGTCATCGAAATCACGAATGCCGACAGGTTGCATTGGGTAGAACTGACGGAACCACGCCTATTTACGTGTCTGAGAATGTCCAGTCGAGTTCACTTCTCGAAGTGTGTGACGCGTCTGTCCGGGCTTGTCCCTCCTCCGCGTGTGTTTCCATCGAAACCGTCCAACTAAAGCGGCTGGATACAATCCGAAGTGAAATTCTTCAACCGGCAGATCGAGTGCACCTGAAGTTAGATACACAAGGCACCGAGGCGGACGTGCTGCTCGGTGCCCGCGAAACACTCAGGAAGGTCGTGAGCATGGAACTGGAAATGTCCCTTTCTCCGCTTTATAAAAACCAGATACTTTTGCCCCAAATGTGTGAGCTACTCCGAGAGAGCGGTTTCAGGTGTGTCTGGATGGAGCCCATCTTTACGGATCCCCACTCAGGCCACCTTTTACAAGTGGACGCATTGTTTTTGCGCCAGCAATGAGCAGGTGACAACTTTTATTCCGGTAGCGCGAACGCGACATACGAACCGCCTGAGGGCGCGCCAGCCTTTCCGCCTCCCGCGGCGATTACAACGAACTGCCTCCCGTTCACTTCATAGGTGGCGGGGGTCGCATTTCCGCCCGCTGGCAGTACCGTCTCCCACAGCAGCTTTCCGGTGCTCTTATCGTACGCGTGAAACTTCCTGTCATGCGTGGTGGCGCCGATGAACAGCACGCCTCCCGCGGTGACAATCGGACCTCCATAATTCTCGCTTCCGGTGGTTGGAATTCCCTTGGCCGCGAGCTCCGGGAACTCGCCAAAAGGAATTTTCCAGGCGATTTCGCCCTTGTTCAGATCGATGGCGTTCAGCGTCCCCCATGGCGGCTTCACCGCCGGGTAGCCGTCCGGGTCAAGGAATTTGTTATAGCCTTCAAAGCGGTATCTCTGGATCATTGGCGAACTTGCAGGCGTTTCAGCAAGCGCGATTTCCTTATCTTCGCCGGTCGCGAGGAACTGCGTAACTGCACGAATCTCTCCAGATTTCATATACCCGAACCCCGGCATTCGGCCGTTGCCTTTGCGAATTACGGTCTCGATCTCGGACAGAGAGTGACGCCCCCCGATCCCCACCAGCGACGGGAACTCCGGCGGCGTTCCGCGCCTGTCATCGCGATGGCAAGTGGCGCACTTTAGGGAATACAAGCTATGCCCGGTCACAGGCCCGCTTGATTTCGGACTATCCACCAAGCGAATGATCCACGCCATCTCATTGGCGTTCACGTAGAGCAGACCGCTAGTTGCGTCGAACGCGGAACCACCCCATTCGCCGCCACCATCAAAGCCTGGAAGGATCACGGTGCCTTGCAAGCTGGGCGGCACGAACTGCCCCGCGCTCCGCAGCGTTCGCAGACGTTCAAGCACCGCTCGGTGAGCGTCCGGGGTGCGGTCGGTGACTGTGTCTTCGTCGAAGATTTGGCGCGCGAAAGGCGGCGGCTTAAGCGGGAAAGGCTGCGTGGCCGCGGTGACCTCGCCGTCTACATCCGTAACCGGCACCTTGCGATATTCAATCGGAAATAGTGGCTTGCCAGAGGCACGCTCGAATACGAATACCACGCCGGCCTTGGTGATCTGGGCGACGGCGTCGACAGCTTTGCCATTTCGCTGAATGGTCACCAGAGTCGGCGGGGCGGGGAAGTCGCGATCCCACAGGTCATGACGCACCGCTTGGAAGTGCCACACGCGATGTCCATCATTAGCATTCAGCGCGAGGAGCGCGTTCGCGAAGAGATTGTCACCACGACGGTTCGACCCGTAGAAATCGAAGGCAGCCGAGCCGGTGGGAACGAACACCAGCCCGCGCTTCTCATCGAGAGCCATGCCCGTCCAGTTATTCGCGCCGCCGATGTAAGTCCAGGCATCCTTCGGCCAGGTTTTGTAGCCGAATTCACCGGGATGCGGAATGGTGCGGAAAGTCCAGCGAATCGCGCCGGTGCGCGTATCGAAGGCGCGAATATCGCCCGGGGCCGAGGGAAGAGTCTCGCTAACGATGCTGCCGAATATCAACAGATCTTTGTAGACAATTCCCGGGCTGGTGGCGGAAATGGAAATGTCCTCAAGCGGGCGGCCGAGACCTTCGCGGAGGTCCACGCGCCCGCCTTTGCCGAATGCCGCCACGAGGCTGCCGGTGTCCGCGTTCACTGCATATAAGTAGTGTTGTGCAACAAGAAAAATGCGCCGGTCGTCCCCGGCTTCCCAATAAGTGAGACCACGGCTGCGCGACTTGCCGATGACTCTATCCGCCGGATTCGGATCGAACTGCCAACGTAACTTACCGGTTGCGGCATCCAGTGCGATCAATCGCAGTTTGGGCGTGGTGGCGTAGAGAATTCCTTTGACTATCAGCGGATTGCATTGCATTTCGGAGTTCGCGAAAGCGTCGCCCGTTTCATAGGTCCACGCGACTTGCAGTTTGTGAACGTTGTCGCGGTTGATTTGGGTTAAAGAGGAGTACCGCGTGCTTCCTGAATCGCCTCCGTAGACTTTCCAGTCACGCTGAGCGATGGCGAGCGGCACCATCGCAAAAACCAAAAGAGGAACGCCAAAGCGCATAGTTCTAAGTCCTTCCGAAGTCGATGAAGCCGCGCTGCGGATCGGTGTTGAGCAGCGTGACGTGGACCTGATCGCCCACATCCACGCCGTCGAATCCGTGCATTAGCCGGCCTTCCACAGGCGGATCGAGCACCCGAACGTACACGCCTTTGGGGCCGACGCCGGTCACGACGGCGGCGAATTTCTGGCCAATGCGCGAATGAAAGGCCACGGCCGCGATGCGCTTGTTCATGTTGCGCTCCACTTTGCGGGCGGCATCTTCCTTAAGCGTGCAATTGCGTGCGATGGCATCGAGCTCGTCGTCGTTATAGGGCGCGGGCCGCTTGGAGAGAACCGATTTGATCAGCCGTTGGGTCACTAGATCCGCAAAGCGGCGGTTCGGCGCGGTGGAGTGTGTGTAGTCGTGCGTCGCCAAAGCGAAATGCCCGGCGTCGGCTTCACCAGCGCGCGCGAGAGCATATTCTCCGGGACCCATCAGCTTGATCACGGCCAGCGAAAGGTCGGCATAGTGAACGGGATCGGCCAGCTTGCGTTTCTGAAGAAATGCGTTGAGCGCCGCCGAATCCGCTACAGAAGGCAAGTCTTCGCCATATCGCGCGGCGATTTCAACAATGCGCGGCCATCGCTCGGGAGTCTTGACCACGCGGCGGATGGACGAAACGCCCGCATGGAGCAGCGCGCGAGCCATCACTTCATTGCCGGCGATCATGAAGTCTTCAATCAGTTTGCTGGCGTGGTTCTTCGGCTGCGCTCTGATGTCCTGCACCTGGCCGTCGGCGATCACCGGCTGGGCCTCGATGCGGTCAAAATTCAGAGCGCCCAAGAGCTGCCGCTGTTTCCGAAGCGACATCGCGGCCTCGTCCTGAAGTTTCAACTGATCTTGCAACGGTTGGGACGAGCCGACTTTCGGAGGCGCGGGCGCCCCTTCGAGCCAGGCTCCAGTGGCGTTGTAAGTCAACTGCGCGTGGTTGCGCACCAAGCCGCGATACACGCAATCGTTGGAGACCTTTCCATCGGGGGCAACGAGCAGTTCGAGGACGATTGCGAGCCGGTCGGCCCCTTCGTTCAGCGAGGTGAGGCCGGTCGAAAGTTGTTCCGGCAGCATCGGGAAAGTATGGATGCCGGCGTAGACTGAAGTTGTTTCAGACGATGCATGTTGGTCAATCGGCGAGTCCCGCGTGACGGCCGAATCCACATCGGCAATGGCGACCTTGACGCGGATACCTCCCGGCACGCGCTCGGCGACTTCGATCTGGTCGAGATCGCGCGAGCTGTCATTGTCAATTGAGGACCACAGAAGATTTCGCAGATCGCGAATGCCGTCAGTGGGAGCGGGAGCGGATCGTGCGGAGATCTCGGCAAGCTGTGCATTGGCTTCGGGCGGGAATTCGGGATGGAAGCCATCCTGCAGCATTTCCTGGCCGAGCGGCGGCGGCAAGGTCAAATGGCATGTCAATCGACCGGCAGAGGCTTCTGCAGGATGGCCGTGGCGTCGGGCGGCAGCTTGTCGGCGCGCGCCAGCATCATGCTCATTTTCCAGATTTTGTCTTCGGAAACGGACTTCACGTAGGCGGGCATGCCCGTGAGGCGGATGCCGTTCTCCACTTTCCAATAAGTTTCGCCGACGGGATCGTCGGTAACGCCATGCTTAAAAAGTTGTGGCGGGTTTGGAAACATGCCTTTGGCGGCGGCGGTGTCGGGCTGATTGATCAGTCCGTGGCAGACCGAGCAATGCTCGCGATATTCTTTTGCGCCCTCAATCAGATTGGCATCGGTCAACGGCACGGGCGAATCTTTCGGGGCTTCTTTCTGAATGCGCGCGTTCAAGGCAGTGCGTGTGATGGCGCGTTCGAATGGAAGAGCGGGCGCTGCGGTGGCCACGGGCGCGTACCCGAGCCGCACATAGACATAGGCGCCCGCCGGAAGCAAAAGGAGACCCGCAAGCAGGCCAAGCAGAAATCTCATACTGACAGGATACCAGGATAAGCCGGTACCTAGTAAGGTAAATTCTCTATTGTTCGGGCAACTAGAGACTGCCAGAATGAGCACATGAAACAAGCGCTCCTATTGCTATTGGCACTCGCCGCAGTGGCCGGAGCAACGCCTACACCGCCACCGTCGCAGATCACTTTCGTGGATGCGCCGACGGGCGTGAATGACGGAGCTTATTATGTAATGCCGTATCGCATAAAAATCGACGGCGCTTACACTCTGGTGACTTGTTACGACACGTTTGACGACGTAAACCCTGGTGACAAGTGGCAGGCTAACCTTCTGTCTATTGGCGATGCGGCCACTTCAGGCTTTTTCGGTGGCGCCAATGCCCTGCCGCTTTATGAACGAATCGCGTGGCTATCCTCGCGGACTTATTCGAATGATAAACAGCAGGTTGGTTTGCAACATGCAATCTGGCGAGTTTTCGGGTCGGCATCCCTGACGCAAGACGCCGCTATCTACGGAAACGCCGCGGACGTCGCTGCGGCCAACGGCTACGCTGGTTTCGATTTCAGCACTTTCCGATTTATCGAGCAGGTGAATGGCGTCGCCGGACGCGCTGGCACGGAACAGGCATTTGTCTTCCGTGAAGGCGGATCTCCGGCGCCGCTTCCTGAGCCGGGTGCACTGGCACAACTGGGCGCGGGCGCGCTCTTGATTCTGGGTGCGGGAAGGTACTGGAAAAAGCGGCGCTAATGCGCCGGAAAGGGCCGCGACTGCGAGGCTTCCAGCACCTCGGGGTTTTCGTGGCGGAGGCGCAACTATATCTGCTTTTCATCGCGAGCACGGGCTTCATCTCCCAGGCGAAAGTAGATCTGCGAAAGCAACAGATGAGGCTGCGGATGCTTGGTATCGAGGGCAATGGTCTGCTGAAGTTCTTCAATGGCTTCTTGCCACTTCTCCAGATTCATCAGCGCACGGGACAGAGTGACTCTCGCTGGCACGTAATCGTTGCGATCGCGAATGGCGTTGCGGAGATAGGGAATGGCCTCTTCGCTGAGACCTTCGGAAACTAAGAGGTCGCCATAGAAAAAATAAGGCTCTTCGTAAGCCGGGTCCAGATCCATCGACTTCTTCAAATAGGACAGAGCCTCGGCGATGTTGCCTTGCTTCTGCAGATGAAATCCGTATTCGAAATTGGCACGAGCGGATTGGGGGAAGCGCTCGACCGCGCGTCTTGCGATCTCAAACGCAGCCGCTGAATCTCCGGCATCTTGGTAGGCTTTGATCTCCAGGAAGTGGAGATTGGCGTCATCCGGCTTGGCATTGAGCGCGCGGCGAGCGAGATCGGCGGCGTCGCGGAAGTAGCGGCCTTTAGAATACTTCACGCTCATCACTTGCAGCAGTTCAGGTTCGCGGGCTGAAGCGCCCGCGCCTCGCGCCACCATCGGAGAGCTTCTCGAGGCGGGGCTGCTGTGAATCGATGACGAGGCCAAGAATCCGTTCAAATGGAATCAGTATGGCGGCACTTTGGGCGGTCCGGTTTGGATTCCCAAAATCTTCAACGGCAAGGATCGGCTGTTTTTCATGGGGAACTACGAATCGTTCCGGCAGCGGCAAAGTTCTCAAGCCACGTACAATCTGCCTTCGGCGGCCATGCGAACCGGTGATTTTTCGGAACTGCTCGCGCGCGGCATCGTCATCTACGATCCTGCAACGAGGACGACGGGTGCGGACGGCAAAATCATGGCACAGCCCTTCCCAGGAAATATCATTCCCGCGGGGCGCATCAGCGACACTTCCAAGAAATTTTTACAGCTTTATCCAAGCCCGAACCTCCCGAATGCGAGCTTGATCCGCGATTTCAGCAGTCGCAATCGGCGCCGCGCAACAAAGATTTTTTCATCCTGAGAATGGATTTCTCAGAGTCTTCGAACTCGCAATGGTATGGCCGGTATAGCTGGGACGACGAGAACCAAATCAACCAGGGGTTGCGCCTGAACGGAAACAAGATTCTGACCAATGTGGAACAGTACATGGGCGCGAACACCCGTGTTTTAAGCGCTTCGGTGGTCAACGAAGCGCGATTCGGATACTCGCGGTTCTTCAACTCGGCTGGCCGCGAACTAGCCTTTGTCCGCAATGTCGTGAATGAGTTGGCTATCCCCGGTCTAAATCCTGGGACGCCGGTGACGTGGGGCATTCCCGGCGTCGGCTTCGCCCGCTACAGCGGATTTGGCGACGATTCCGACGGTCCTTACGCGAACGACAATCACGCGCTTCAGTTCGTAGACAACGTGTCATGGGTTCGTGGCGTGCATTCGCTGCGCTTCGGCGGCGAAGTCAGGCACGATTCCTACAACCAAGTGGGCAATCAGTTCGCACGCGGAAATTTCACGTTTGATATCAACGCTACTCGCGACCCGGCGCTCAAAAAAGCCGGTGGCGACGATTTCGCGGACTTCCTGCTGGGCCAGATCAAACGTTCCGAAGCTGCCGTGGCTATCGCCAGCGCCAAATTTCGCGCCGTGAGCTACGCAGCCTATGTTGATGATGTGTGGAAAGTTACACCGCGTTTCACCGTGAATCTGGGGCTTCGCTACGAGTTGACGCCGCCATGGGAAGACCAGACGGGACACCTGATCACGGTGGGAATACCGGCCATGTTAAACACTCCGCAGGTGTCGGACCCCGCCTTGCATCCTTACCTGGAGCGCCAGGGATCCGGGGGCTTCTACGACGGATTGAATCTGGTGTGGCCCGCTCTCCAGACACGCCGAGACGGCAAATTGGGAAATCGCTTGGTCAAAACCGACTACTCGAATTTTGCACCGCGGCTCGGGTTCACGTGGAATCCCAGCCCCAAGTGGGTGTTTCGCACCGGTGCCGGAGTATTTTACTCGCAGGACACCGGCAACCCGCGCTTCGATATGGCGCGCAACCTGGCGGGCCGTGTCCGGTTTGAATCTATTGACCCCACGCTCTACACTTGGGATACGGCGCTTGCGAGCCTCGCGGGTGCTAAAGCCACCGTGAAGAGGCCCTATGCCTTTGCGAACCTGTATGATCGCAAGACCCCGCGTACCGTATCTTATTTGTTCAATATCCAGCGGGAACTTCCCGGCAGCACGCTCCTCGAAGTCGGTTATCTGGGTTCGTTCAGCCGTCATTTAGAAGGGCTGCGCGCCGTCAACGAGGCGCTCCCGGGCACCACGCCGATTCTGCAGCGCACTCCCTTTGCCGAATTCGGCCGCATTCAGTTGGTGGATGGCGGAGCTAACGGAAATTACAATGGGTTTTCGGCCAAGCTCACTAAACGCTACAGCGCGGGTCTCACGTTCTTAGCGGCGGGATACGTGGTCTAAGTCGATTGATGAATCCAGTTCAATCCGCACCAACGATGGGGATACCCTCTTCCCGCAAGACAGTTACTGCCTGCGTTGCGAGCGCGCGCTGTCAATCTTCAACACGGCGCATCGGTTTGTGAATTCCGTGCTCTACGATATCCCGTTGGGTCGCGGGCGAATGGTGGATATCCCCAATCGTTTTCTCAATGCACTGGTGGGCGGTTGGCAATTGGGTTCCATTCTTACTTACCAGACTGGGTTTCCGATCACGATCAATTCCAATGCCCGGGATACTTCGAATATTGGAGCTGGGTTTGATCGCCCGAATGCCACCGGCGTTAGTCCCGTCCTGCCGCGCGGCCAGCAGACCACCGAACACTTTTTCAACACGGCGGGGTTTTCCGCGCAAGTGTTTGGCACTTTCGGAAACGTGGGCCGCAACACCATGATTGGACCGCGTATTCTTGACGTGGACGCATCCTTGATTAAGGACTTCCACTTCAGCGAACAGAAGATGCTGCAATTCCGATGGGAGACTTTCAATGCCACAAATCATCCGAACTGGGGAAATCCGGATACTAACTTTTATTCGGCTGGCTTCGGGAGCATCGGCTCGACACGTGTTGCCATGCGGCAGATGCAGTTCGCTCTGAAGATAATTTTCTAGGTACTGCCTCATTTAGCCTTAACCGCGAAGTCCCACACTTGAAGATTGAGTTTGCCCGGCGTGTATTCCACCACTGCGTACTCGCCGTTTTCGAGAACCTTCTGCGGCCAGATCTTGAACAACCCGCCGTCGGTGAGTTGCTTGCGGAAGAGTTCCACTTCGTCCCTTTCCTCGACATTTTCTTTAGTCACGGGAACAATCGTCAGGCGCTCCACAATCCGGACGCCGTGATGCGGAGTTAACCTCACAATCCCGTAGCGCTGTTCGGCCGAGAGTTGGATGTAGAGATCGGGACGGTTATTGGTGACGATAGTCAGCGCATGATCTAGCGGAATCTCAATCGTTGCTTTGCCGGAAACCACCGGGATGGGAACCGCCGCCTTTAGGATCGACCTGCCTTTGTCGGTATGGACCGTCGATTCGGCTGGATGGAAAATTCTTAATTCCGAGTTATCCAGCATATAAACGCCAGGGTCCTGCGGAATTTTCAGAATCTCATCCTGCAGTGCGCGCGCTGCCTTGTCTTCGTCAGAGATGGTTTTGGCTTCTTCGGCGAGAGCCGACAATTTTTGCGTGGACTCGGTCTCGGTTCGTTTCAGATCGACGAGTTCTAAGGGAATCTCTTCCCAGGCGCCGCGCTCTACACTGTAAAAGCGGACGCGATCCTTCTGGACTTGATATTCACGGGCCACGTGAAAATTACCATCCTTCAAGTAAAGCTTTAGGTTGGCGGCGAAGGACGTGGAAAATATCAACAGAAGTGCGAACGCAGCTTTGCGCATGTCTTTTATGACAGTAGCGACGGTGGAAAAGTTCCAACTAGCTGCAACACATCGCCCAGAGGTAAACCTTCGTGAACCAGGTTTTGAACGCCTTTCAATATGTGTTCTTCCATGGGAAGAAGAGTAATTCCCTGCACTCCGACGTCCAAAAATCCGCTGATTGTGCGCAAGAGCACTGGGGGCTCCTGGCGCGGGGGACGAAACATGAATCGCGCAGCCCGCCGAGTGCACGGCCTCGCGAAGATCGTTCGAAGAGTTGGCCAGCGTCAACTGGATGACATCGGCGCCAAACTCGCCAGCGCACGTGACCTGTTCTCGAATGTTTTCGCCAATCATGTCCGCGATCACCGGTATGCCGCAACGGCGGCCCTCTTCGGTGACCCGCCCTAGGGAATGAATCTCGCTCGCGTCCTGAATCGCTACGGTCAATAGCACGGCTTCGGCACCCAGATCGAGCGCTCCCCGCACGCTGAGCAGTTGTTCCGCGCGGGCGAAGCGAAGATTCAGCCTCAAAATTACCGCGAGTCCATTCAATTCGTCGGAAACGCGTTCGAGCATTCCGGGAGAGACGATCACGGCGTCCAATTTGGCGCGGGCAAAGCTATGAACCAAGCTGACTGGAGGTTCTCGTCCATGGTCTAGCTGGCCCACTAAAGCTCGCCCATCCGCATAGAGGCGCCGAAGCCGAAGTGACTTTCCTAATTGCATGGTTGCCCGTCGCTCTTAGAAGGAAGACGTTGGTATAATCTTGTGTGGAACCAACCATTTAAGTCAAGTTGGAGAACGGGGAAATGAAAGGTCGATTTCTTGCGCTGGCCGGGTTTGCGGCGATGGTTTCGCTTGCCGCCAATCCGTTGATCGAGGCGCGCAGGCGTTACCAAAATTCCGACTTTGCGGGTGCCGAGCGCATTCTTCGCGGCATGCCGGAGCGGGACGCGGAGACCACCGAGTTACTGGGTCAAGCGTATTACATGCTCGGAGACTATAAGAAAGCCACCGAATCGCTGGAACAGGCCGCCGCGGAGGTGCCTGGGAATTCTGCCTATCAACATTGGGTCGGTAAAGCCTACGGGCGTCGTGCGGAAACTTCATTCGCTCTCACGGCAATCGGGTTCGCCAACAAAGCTCGCGTGGCATTTGAAAAGGCGGTTCAGCTCGATCCAAAAAACGTGGAGGCGGTGAGCGACCTTTTCGAATTCTATCTTCAGGCCCCCGGATTTCTCGGCGGAGGTTTCGAGAAAGCCTCGCGGTTGGCCGGCGAAATCGCCAAGCGCGATCCAGGCGAAGGGTACTATGCACGAGCGCGGCTGGCGGAAGAGCGCAAAGAGTACGTCACCGCTGAATCGCAACTTCGGCGTGCTATGGAACTGGCTCCTTCGCGGGTGGGACGCATCATCGATCTGGCGAAGTTTCTCTCCAAGCGTGGGCGGTATGAGGAGAGCGACAAGACTTTCGTGCAGGCGCAAAAGGTGGCTCCCGACGCACCCAAGATTCTATTTGCGCGCGCCGATACTTACATTCGGGCGAATCGCAATCTGGATGAAGCCAAAGATCTTCTCAAGAAGTATATGGCCGCCAATATAACCCCCGAAGACCCCTCGAAGCTGGAAGCCGCGAAACTGTTGAAACGCGCCTCAGGCAGTTGAAACCAGCGTGCGGATAGGAGAAGCGCTCAGCTTTAGTATCCAGGCGCTGCGGTCGAACCCGGTGCGCTCATTTCTGACCGGTCTGGGGATGGTCATCGGAACCGCCTCGGTCATCCTGGTCGTCACCATTTCTCTAACCAGCCAAAACTACATCCTGGAACAAATCGAGGGCGTCGGCTCCAACATGGTTTTCGCCCAGTATGAAGTGGGCAGCCAGCAGACCGCCGCTCAGGTGGACGCTGATTTCATCAAAATTGCCGACGTTGAAGCGGTGCGCGAACAACTCGCCGACCGTATAGTTGCCGCCACTGGCATTGCCGTCAACTTCGACAAGATGCTGATCAATGGGAAGGAAGAGGACATCTCGGTAGAGGGGTCGGACGAATACTACAAGTCGGTTCGCAATCTGGTTGTGCTGGCCGGGCGATTTCTGGTCCCCAGCGACGTTTCCCTGCGGCAGCACGTGGCGCTGCTCACCGACAAGCTTGCCCTGCGCTTATTCGGCAGTCAGATGTCGGCCATCGGCGAGGTGATCAAGGTGCACGGACTCCAGTTTACGGTCGTCGGCACCTTCAAGGAAAAAGTTGAAAGCTTCGGCCAGTCGGAGCTTAACAAAGAGACCGTCCTGATTCCGATTACCGTGCAGCGTTACTTCTCCCGTGTCGAGCGAATCGACCCCTTGTACGTGCAGGTGCGGGCGCCCGAACAGGTCGAACCGGTAACGGGCATGGTCGCGAAAATCCTGGCGAGCCGGCACCGTTCAGGCGCGCACTACAAAGTTGAGAATCTGACCGCGATCTTGAATGCGGCGAAGAGCATCGCGCTGGTGTTGAGCCTGGTTCTTGTGCTGGTTTCGACAATTGCCCTCGCCATTTCTGGCATCGGAATCATGAACATCATGTTGGTGACCGTGACGGAACGCACGCGTGAGATTGGCCTCCGGATGGCGGTTGGAGCGTCACGTCGCGAAATTCTGCTTCAGTTTCTGACCGAGGCAATTCTGCTTAGTTTGGGAGGCGGGATCGTTGGAATTCTGGTGGGCGTGGCGCTCCCGCTTAGCGTCCGGTTTTTCGTGGACAACGTGAACATTCCGCTTTCCTGGGTGTCGATATCGGTCGCATTTTCGGTGTCCTGCGCCGTTGGATTGGTGTTCGGAATGCTGCCGGCAAATCGTGCATCGAAACTGAATCCCACTGAAGCCTTAAGGCGCGAGTAAGTGTTTACCAAGATTTACACCCGAACCCCGCGCAAAGTCGTATCCATAGGTGTTAGTAAGTATGGAGGCCTGGCAACGTGGAAATCATTCATTGGGCTGTTCGTAATCGCAGCGGCATTCGCTATTTCTGGCATCGCTTGGGACGGCGGTACTGGTTTGTGGGATCTGCCGGATAGCGAAGGGCATGCTCATCGCGCAACCGAGATTCAGGGCAAGCGGGCGGCAGTTTTCGAGTTCGTCGCGATCGATTGCCCCATCTCCAACCGGTATGTGCCGGAGATGGCTCGCATGTCGCAAGAGTTCGAAGCGAAGGGCATCGCTTTCTATGCGGTGCTCCCACGCTCTTCAACGTTGAATCAAGCCAAAAAATACACGCGGGACTTTCAGTATCGTTTTCCGGTGCTGCTCGACTCGCGCAACACTTTGGTCCGGCAGCTTGGCGTGACGGTCACTCCCGAAGTCGCGGTCATTTCGCCAGAGGGGACGCTTCTCTACCGGGGCCGCATCGACGATCGCCATGTCGATCTCGGAAAAGAGCGACCCCATCCTGTTCGGCGCGACCTTCGCGAAGCACTCGACGCAATTGTCGCGGGGCACCACGTGACTGCACGTTTCACAAAAACGATCGGATGCTTCATCGAGGGCAAATAGTGTCGGCTGAACTGGTGCTAGACTATTGCTTTATGGCTTTTGCTTCCGTCGCGCGGCTCCATCATAACCTCAACGAGGTCCATTCCATGCGTCGGGCGCACTGCTAGAATCACGATTTCAGCAAATATAGAAGGGTCGCCCGCTTCGGTTTTCGGCGGGCTTTTTTATTGCCGCGCTCATGAATTTAGATTTCGCAAAATCGGATGGATTAGTCACCGCCGTGGTTCAGGACGACGCTTCGGGACGCGTACTGATGGTCGGTTACATGAATGAAGAGTCGTTCCACAAAACCGTCGAAACCGGGTTCGTCACCTTTTTCAGCCGCTCGCGCCAGAAGCTGTGGACGAAGGGTGAAACATCGGGGCACCGCCTGGTCGTGCGCAAAATCGAAACCGATTGCGATCTGGATGCGGTGCTCGTTCGCGTCGAAGCGCAAGGCCCCGGCGTCTGCCATAACGGCTTCGAAAGCTGCTTCTATCGCAAGCTCGACGGCACCGAGTGGGTGCAGCAGGACGAGCGCGTTTACGACCCAAGCGCGGTATATGGCGGCGCGCGTTGAAACTCAAAATCGGCATTCCTAAAGGGAGCCTGGAGAACGCGACCATCGATTTGTTTCGCCGCGCGGGCTATAACATCACGACGAGCAGCCGCTCGTATTTCCCAGCCATCGACGACCCCGAGATGGAGTGCATGCTGATCCGCGCGCAAGAGATGGCTCGCTATGTCGAGGACGGAATTCTGGATGCCGGGTTGACCGGGCGTGACTGGGTGGAGGAGAGCGAAGCGCAGGTCCATGCGGTTGCCGATCTCGTCTACGCTAAGCAGAGCTTCGGTAAAGTGCGGTGGGTGCTGGCGGTTCCGGAGTCGTCCGATTTCCACTCAGTGAAAGATCTGCAAGGCAAAATTATCGCCACTGAATTGGTGGCTACCACCAAGCGCTATCTTGCGGCCAACGGCGTCAGCGCGAAGGTGGAGTTCAGTTGGGGCGCGACGGAAGTGAAGCCGCCGGTGCTCGCCGACGCTATTGTCGAAGTAACCGAAACCGGCTCGTCGCTGCGGGCGAATAAGCTAAAAATAATAGATACGGTGCTCGAATCGAATACGCAGTTGATTGCGAATCGCGCGTCATGGGAAGACCCTTGGAAGCGGCAGAAGCTGGAAGACTTGCAGATGCTTCTTGAGGGCGCGATCAACGCGCTGGGCAAAGTGGGGCTCATGTTGAATGTACAGGAATGCGATCTCCAAAAGGTTCTGGCGGTACTGCCCGCGCTAAAAACTCCCACCATTTCGCATCTCAGCAACAGCGACTGGATGGCTGTGAACACCATCCTGGACGAATCTACGGTGCGCCACATCATCCCCCGCCTCAAAGAAGCCGGCGCGCAGGGCATCGTTGAGTACCCGCTGAACAAAATCGTGATGTAGCCAATGATTCGAATTCTGAAGTCCAGCGATATGGGCCGCGTTTTAGCGCGGCGCGCCGCGCGCTTAAGTGATGCCGAAGCCACCGTGCGCCCCATCCTCGATGCCGTGCGCAAACGGGGCGACAAGGCGCTGATGGAGTATGCGCGTCAGTTCGATCGTCTGGATCGCAAGAGCGTCACGGTGCCGGTGAGCGAGTTGGCTGCGGCGGAAACGCGACTATCGGATGAGTTCCGGTCCGCCGTGCGAGTTGCGACCGAGAATATCGGAGCTTTCGCGCAAGCGCAGTTGCCGCGTGAACAGATGCACGAGTTGAAGCCCGGTTTGCGGGCGGGCCAGATTGTGCGTCCGCTGGATGCAGTTGCGGCATATATTCCGGCGGGGCGGTATCCGCTGCCTTCAACACTGATGATGACCGTGGTTCCGGCGCAGGTCGCGGGGGTTCCCAACGTGTGCGTCGCGTGTCCGCGCGCGGTGGATGAAGTGTTTGGCACGGCCCACATGCTCGGCGTGAGTCGCGTATTTCAGATGGGCGGCGCGCAAGCCATCGCGGCATTTGCGTTTGGCACGAAAACAGTGCCCCGCGTGGATCGCATTGTCGGCCCCGGCAACATCTACGTTGCGGCGGCGAAAAAGTTACTGGCGGGCGAAGTCGGAATCGATTTCATTGCCGGTCCCACGGAAATACTGATTATTGCGAACAAAGGCGATGCCCGCTTCATCGCTGCAGACATGCTGGCGCAAGCCGAACACGATGTCGATGCCAGCGCGATTCTGCTCACCACTTCCAAGCAGCTGGCGAACGCCGTCGCCAAAGAAATTGAGCGTCAACTCGTCACGCTTCCCACCGCTCCGATTGCTCGAAAGGCCATCGACCGCAACAGCGCGATCATTATCGTGCGGTCAGCCAACGAGGCGGTGGATCTTTCGAATCGCTTCGCGCCGGAGCATCTCAGTATTCAAGATGAGACTTTGTTGCCTAAACTCCGTCATGCCGGAAGCGTGTTCCTGGGACCGTTCAGTCCCGAAGCCGCCGGAGATTATGCGGCCGGGCCGAATCACGTGCTTCCCACCACCGGGGCGGCGCGGTTACGCGGCGGCCTTTCTGTGATGGACTACGTTAAGGTGATTTCGGTTCAGCAGTTGAGCGAGTCCGCGTTGCGCAATCTCGCGCCTGCCATCACCACGCTCGCGCGCGCCGAAGGGCTCGAAGCGCACGCCCGTTCGGTCGAGGTGCGGACGCGTGCTTAGATTACCGAAGGGCGCGATCCGCCCGCGCAAAGCGGTGCTCCAGATGGCGCCTTACGCGCCCCCCACCAGTGGTCGGCTCGGTAAACTGCGGCTTGATTTTAACGAGAACACCGTGGGATGCTCGCCCCGCGTGATGGAATTTCTCTGTTCGAAATTAACCCCTGAGCTGCTCTCGGTCTATCCCGACTACCGCGAAGTCAAGGATACGCTCGCGGCGCATTTTCACGTCGATCCTTCGCAGTTCGTGCTCACCAACGGCACCGATGAAGCGATCCAGGTTTTCATCAATACCTATGTGGATGACGGCAACGATGTGCTGCAACTCGCCCCATCCTACGCAATGTATCGATTCTATGCGGAAGTTGCGGGCGCGTCGATCCGCGAAGTTCGCTATATTCCGCCAGACCTCCAATTTCCCATTGATGAACTTCTAGATGCCATTTGTCCCGAAACGCGCGCTGTCCTTATTTCGAATCCCAATAATCCGACCGGAGCCCTCGCGACGGTTACGCAGATCGAACGGATACTGAAACGCGCGCGGCGCGCGGTGGTGCTGATTGACGAGGCGTACTTCGAATTCTGCGGGATCACGGCGCTGCCGCTGCTTGAGCAATTTCCGAATTTGTTTGTGAGCCGGACTTTTTCTAAAGTCTACGGTATGGCCGCCATGCGCGTCGGCTGTTTGTTCTCGCACGCCGCCAACATCACGTACATTCACAAGGCCCAATCGCCTTACAGCGTAAATATGCTTGCGGCTCTGGCTGCGCGGGAGGCTGTGCGTGACCAGGCATTCATACAAAACTATGTGGCCGAAGTTCTGGCCGCGCGTGAGCTGCTGTGCGTGGGTCTTGAAAAACTTGGTATCCGGTATGCGCCCAGCTCGGCAAATTTCGTCTTGGGCTATTTTGGCAAACGCGCTGCCGCGGTTCGCGACGGGTTGCGTGAACACGCCATCCTGGTTCGCGATCGCACTCACGAGATTCGCGGCGCTGTACGCATTACCGCGGGAACACGGGAGCAAATTCGCAGGCTGCTCCACGAGCTTCAGGAGATTCTGTAATTAAATGCCCCGAAACCTTCTCGTCTTCGACATGGATGGCGTCTTAGTCGATGTCACTCAGTCCTATCGCGCCACCATTCAAGAGACCGTGCAGCATTTTGCCGGCGTCTCTGTTTCGCCCGAACAGATTCAGGACTACAAAAATCAAGGCGGGTGGAATGACGATTTTGCGCTGTCGCACCGCATGATCGAAGACGCCGGCGCGAAAGCTGCCTACGACGCGGTTGTCGCCTACTTCCAGAAAATATTCCACGGCGCAAATGAGGATGGAAAAATTCTTCAAGAGAAGTGGGTAGCGTGCGAAGGTCTGTTCGATCGTCTTTTCGCGCACTACAGTCTTTCTGTCTTCACCGGCCGATATCAGTGGGAGGCGATCCTGACACTGAAGCGTTTTGCGCCGTCGATGTTTTGCCCAATCGTCGGCAGCGATAATGTGCAGCGAACCAAACCCGCGCCTGACGGCCTAATTAAGATTCTCGAAGAGGTTCCGCACGACCGCGTCTGGTACATTGGCGACACCGTGGACGACGCGCGTGCGTCCAGCGCCGCGCGGGTTCCGTTTATCGGCATTGCCGCGCCAGGCAGCTCGCGATATGAGGAATTGCGCGTGCTGCTCGCAAGTGAAGGCGCTATTGCCGTTCTCGACAGCATCAACCAGTTAGAGAGCGTAATCGAGTGATGCGCCGCGCCACTCTGCAACGGGATACCAAAGAAACGCAGATTAGCGGAACGCTGCGCATCGAAGGCAAGGGCCGTTATTCCATCGCGACCGGCGTCCGTTTCTTCGATCATATGCTTGAGTTATTCGCCAAGCACGGTGGCTTCGATCTCGATCTCAACGCCGCGGGCGATCTCGATGTGGATCAGCATCACACGGTGGAAGACGTTGGCATCGCGCTCGGGCAATTGTTCGCCAAAGCCCTTGGCGATCGTAAGGGAATTAATCGGGCGGGCTATTTTGTTCAGGCCATGGATGAGACCCTGGCCGTTGCCGCGCTCGATCTTGGCGGCCGCCCGGCTCTTGTGTACAAGGATCTGGTGAAGGTGCGGGTGGTGGGCGACCTGCAAACCGAATTGCTGGAAGATTTCTTCGGCGGCTTCGTGAATCACGCTGGGGCGAACTTGCACGTGAAAGTTTTATACGGCCGGTCGAATCATCACAAAGTAGAAGCCATATTTAAGTGCTTTGCGCGGGCGCTGAAATATGCGTGTTCCACCGATCCCCGGCTCAAGGATCAACTGCCATCAACGAAGGGTCTCTTGTGATCGCGATTCTGGACTATGGCGCGGGCAACCTGCGATCGGTGCAGAACACGCTAGATGAAATCGGTGCCGAATACGAACTGGTGCGCGACGCCGCGGCCCTGGCTAAGGCACCGAAGATTATTCTTCCCGGCGTTGGCCACTTCGGACAGATGATGCGTGAGCTTGACAAGTTGGACGTGCGCGGCGCGCTTCTTGAACGCATATACGCGGGCGTCCCGTTCCTCGGAATCTGCCTCGGCCTGCAAGCGCTCTTTGAGCGCAGTGCGGAAGCGCCGGGAGAATCTGGCCTAGCCGTGTTTCGAGGCGAAGTGGAGCGCTTTGGGACTGTGGCCCGCGTGCCGCACATGGGCTGGAACACGCTGGAGCGCCGGTCCGAATCGCTTCTCATGCGCGGTTTGGGCGCGTCCCCGCATGTCTATTTCGCCCACAGTTACTACATTCCCGAAACAGCAGCGGCAGCCGCTGTCTGCACGTACACAGTCCCGTATACGGCCGTGCTGGAATCGGGCAACATCTTCGGCGTGCAGTTTCATCCGGAGAAATCTGGCGCGGCTGGTCTTGCGATCATGCGCAATTTCGTGGATTTGTAGATGCTCGCGAAACGCATCATCCCTTGTCTCGACGTGACTGACGGCCGCGTCGTGAAGGGCGTCAACTTCGTGAATCTGCGCGATGCAGGCGATCCGGTTGAGCTGGCGGATCGCTACAACAGAGAGGGCGCGGATGAGCTTGTGTTTCTCGACATCACCGCATCCAGCGACGCTCGCGCCATCATGGCGGAAGTGGTGGCACGCACGGCCCGAAAAGTATTCATCCCGCTGGCCGTCGGCGGCGGTATTCGATCCATCGCCGATGCGCGTCAAATCTTGATCTCGGGCGCGGACAAAGTTTCGGTGAACACGGCGGCCGTACGGCGTCCCGAATTGATCTCCGAATTGAGCGGCGAATTCGGCGCGCAAGCCGTGGTTCTCGCCATCGATGCGCGTCGTTCACCGCGCGGCTGGAACGTCTACACGCGCGGCGGGCGCGATGACGAGGGCATCGACGCAGTAGAGTGGGCGGCCCGCGGCGAACAGTTGGGCGCCGGCGAAATCTTGCTGACTTCCATGGATAGCGACGGAGTGCAGGCGGGCTTCGACTGCCAACTCACGCGCACCGTTTCACGCGCCACCAATATTCCGCTGATCGCTTCCGGCGGCGCCGGGAAGCCTGACGATTTCACCAAAGTGCTCACCGATGGCGAGGCGGATGCCGCGCTGGCCGCCTCCATCTTTCACTACGGCACATATACCGTCGAACAATTGAAAGAGCATCTAGATAAAGCCGGTATTCCCGTGAGGAGAATCATTTGATCATCCCGTGTATCGATCTGATGGGCGGCAAGGTGGTCCAGTTGGTGCAGGGACGCGATAAGGCGCTAGAGGGCGATGCGCCGCTAGAGATGCTGAAAAAGTTCGCGGGGTTTCCAGAGATTCAGGTGATCGATCTCGACGCGGCGATTGGTAAAGGCGCGAATGACGATCTCGTCCAGACACTGGCAGCGCGCGCGAGAACCCGCGTGGGCGGTGGCGTTCGCTCAGTGGCACGCGCGGAAACGCTGATTGCGCAGGGCGTCTTTCGGATTATCGTCGGCACGGCCGCTTTTAATTCGAATGGTCCGCATCACGAATATCTGCGCGCGTTGGCGGCGACGGTGGGAGCGGAACGGATCGTCATTGCTCTCGATTCGATGCATGGAAATATCGTCGTGAAAGGATGGCGTGAGGCACTCCCGTTCACGGCCGAAGAAGTGATCCGCGCCTTCGAGCCCTATTGCTCGGGCTTCTTGTGCACTTATGTGGATAAGGAAGGGATGCTGCAGGGCACCGACCTCGCGTGGTTCGAGCGCCTGCGCCACGCTACTTCGCATGAGATCACCGCAGCCGGCGGGATCACCACGCTTGATGACATTCGCGCCTTGCAATCCATGCGCATTCATTGCGCCGTAGGCATGGCGATTTACACCGGCAGCCTCGACTTGGCCGAATTAAGCCGAATGTCTTCGTGTTAGATTAAAGCGCAGACAACGTGGCCGCGCACGCACCCCAATTCACTGGAGTATTCGCAGCCGCCGTCACACCGCACCGGCGCGAAGGCTACGAAGCCGACTTCGCCGCCATGCTGGAACTGGTTGATTTCCTCGGTCGCAATGGCGTGCAGGGAATCTGCCTGCTCGGCGCGACCGGCGAATTTATCAACGTCAAACTAGCCGAGCGCATTCGGTTAGTGCATCTCGCGGTGAAGCGGAGCCGCGTGCCGATCATTGCCGGCGTATCTCACTCCACGCTCGATGGCGCGCTTGAACTTGCGGACGAGGCGATGTCATCCGGCGCTGTCGGGTTGCTTGTTATGCCGCCGTATTTCTTCCACTATTCGCAGGACGAAGTCATCGAATTCTGTCTGCAGTTCGCCGGCTCGGTGCCGAAATCGACGCCGATCTTGCTCTACAATATTCCGCAATTCACCACGGGGTTTAGCATTGAGACTGCGCGGACGCTTCTTGGGACGGGACGGTTCGTGGGCATCAAGGATTCCAGCGGTGACTGGGACTATTTCCAAAAGCTGCGCACCTTTCGCGATGAATGCGATTTCGCGCTGATGGTCGGCAACGATTCTTTGTTCACGCGCGCGAAGGCCGAAGGTGCTGATGGCGTGATCTCCGGTGTTGCGTGCGCGGTGCCGGAACTTCTGGTTGCGCTGAATCGCGCCATCTGCGAAAACGCCACCGAAAGAGTTCAAGCACTCGAACGGAAGCTTCAGGAATTCATTTCGTGGATCGATCGCTTTCCTGCGCCGGTCGGGATCAAAGTAGCCACCACCGCCCGCGGAATCAAAGTGGGCCCGCTCGCCGTGCCCCTCGCCAAAGAAAATGCGGCTCGTCTTGAGGAGTTCAAGAAGTGGTTTCCGCAATGGCTGCCGAGCGTGTTGAAGTAGAACGATGTCTCCTGAAGAGTTCCGCGCCGCGGGCCACAATGTGGTGGATTGGCTTGCAGACTTTCTCGCGCGGCCCGAAGCGGTAAAGGTGCTTTCGCGCGCCCGGCCCGGCGAGTTGATCGATCGGTTGCCAGCCTCCGCGCCAGATCGTCCCGAATCGATCAGCGCCATAATGGCCGACTTCGAAAGCCAGATAGTCCCCGCGCTCACGCACTGGAATCACCCCGGGTTCATGGCGTATTTCGCGACGTCATCATCCGGGCCGGGCATCCTCGCCGAGATGCTCACGGCCGGTCTCAACGTCAACGGTATTCTCTGGAAAACATCCCCAGGACTGACCGAACTTGAACAGGTCACGCTTGATTGGCTGCGTCAGTGGCTCGGGCTCCCGCCAGAAACTTTCGGAATTATTTTCGACACCGCATCCACCAGCAGCATGCACGCTATTGCCGCCGCGCGCGAGGCCAAAGCGCCTGAGGTTCACGCAGCGGGCGGAGTCACCGACCTCATTCTCTACTGCTCCGAGCAAGCGCACTCATCCATCGAGAAAGGCGCAATCGCCATCGGTATTGGTCAAAAGAACGTGCGCAAAATTTCGGTCGATCGCGAGTTTCGCATGGACTCAGCCGCGCTCGAACGTGCCATCACCCAAGATATCGACGCCGGCCTGCGTCCATTCTGCGTCGTCGCGACCATCGGAACCACTTCAACTACCAGCATCGATCCCGTAAACGAAATCGCCAACATCGCCGAGCGCTTCGGCATGTGGCTGCACGTGGACGCCGCCTATGCCGGGAGCGCCGCCATCGTGCCGGAGTTGCAGCCGCTACTTGCAGGATGGGAACGTGCCGATTCCATCGTCATGAACCCCCACAAGTGGTTGTTCGTTCCGCTCGACTTGAGCGTTCTCTACACCCGCCGCCCCGATATCCTTCGACGTGCTTTTTCGCTGGTGCCGGAATATTTGCGAACTCAAGAGAATCCGCGCGCGCTAAATTATATGGAGTACGGAATTCCGCTGGGGCGGCGCTTCCGTGCGTTGAAGCTCTGGTTTGTGATGCGCTATTACGGACGCGACCAAGCTGCCGGCATGATCCGCGATCAGCTCGCCATGGCGCGCGAATTCGCCGCGTGGATAGTTGCCGACGATCGCTTCGAAATCTCCGCGCCCTTTCCATTCTCCGTTGTGTGCTTTCGATTGAAGGGTCCGAACGAAGCCAATGAAACCTTAATGCACAAGGTCAATGACGGAGGCGATGTGTTTCTTTCTCATACCGTTTTACACGGGCAGTTCGTGATCCGGCTCGCCATTGGAAACATGGCCACGCGGCGCGAACATGTGCTGCGCGCATGGCAGCGCATTTCCGAAAACGCACCTTATAATGAGGCGTCATGAACGACGATCACCGCTTCTTCGGGCATCCGCGCGGCCTCGCAACACTCTTCTTTACCGAACTCTGGGAGCGGTTCAGCTACTACGGAATGCGCGGGTTGCTGATCCTGTTCATGGTTGCGAGCACCGATCATGGCGGTCTCGGATTTCCTGCGCTAAAAGCCGGAGCGATTTATGGGCTCTACACGGGGATGGTGTATCTGCTTGGCCTTCCGGGCGGATGGATTGCGGACCAGATCATCGGCGCGCGCAAAGCCGTTCTGTATGGCGGCATCGTCATCGCGCTGGGACATTTCTGTCTCGCTTTTCCATCCATCAACACGTTTTACTTCGGACTGGTTCTCATCACCATCGGCACGGGACTGCTGAAGCCCAACGTCAGCACCATGGTCGGCCAGCTCTATGCTCAAAACGATCCGCGACGCGACGCGGGTTTTTCTATCTTTTATATGGGGATCAATCTGGGAGCGTTCGTCGCGCCGCTGGCCTGCAGTTACCTCGGCGAAAAAGTGAACTGGCACTATGGTTTCGCGCTGGCTGGTATCGGTATGACTGCCGGGTTAATTCAGTATGTTCTCGGCCTCCGTTACCTGGGCGATGCCGGTCGCAATCCAGCGCCGGTCAGCTCGGCTCGGGAAGCTTCGTCGCGCAAACGCAATCTTGTGATTGGTTTAGCTGCCGCATTCACCATCGTCGTCACAGTAGCCGGGCTCGCCGCGACTGGCGCGCTCTCCGTGGCGGTGCTTTCGAATGCATTTGGAATCCTGCTCACCACCATCGTGGTCGCGTTATTCGGATGGCTGCTCTTCGGCGGAGACTGGCCGCCTGTGGATCGCAAACGCCTCATCGCGATCTTCGTGCTGTTCGTCGCCGCGTGCCTCTTTTGGTCGGCCTATGAACAGGCCGGCTCCACGCTCAGCCTCTTTGCGGAACGCAACACCGACCGGCACTGGTTCAACGGATTTCCGGCGGGATGGTTCCAGTCGCTGCCCGCTCTCTTCGTTATCATGCTGGCCCCGCTTTTCGCGTGGATCTGGGTGCGGCTCGGCACACGCAACCCATCCAGTGCGGCGAAGTTTTCTATTGGCCTTCTCTTCGCGGGCCTCAGTTTTGCGATCCTAATTCCGGTGGCGCTGCGCGCAGGCGTGAGCCCTATGTGGCTGACGATGACATATCTGCTGCAAACGCTCGGCGAGATGTGTCTCAGCCCCGTGGGTCTCAGCGCCATGACCAAGCTCGCCCCCGCGCGCGTCGCCAGCCTCATGATGGGCGTTTGGTTCCTTGCGGATTCAATCGGGAATTACATCAGCGGGCGGCTCGCATCGCTTTATGAATCGTTCCCGCTGAACTGGCTATTCGGCATCGTCGCGGCGTTTTGCATCTTACTCGGCCTCGGTCTCGCGCTGCTCGTCCGGCCGATGAAGCGGCTGATGGGCGGGGTAAATTAGCGCGTTGCGGCCCTTCGTTCCGATTGTTCGCAATCCGGATCTGTTAACTATCCTCTCGAATTTCTGGCCTCGCAAATTTGATTTCTCGCCTTTCCAGACGGAGTCAAAGCTCTACCGGACTGAGCCTGAGGTCGAAGTCCTCGTCACCACGCAGCGGCCTCTCGGGAATGCGCGCGGCGCAGTCGTCATGCTCCATGGACTTGAAGGATCGGGCGACGCGGGTTACATCCAAACGTTAGCGTTCGCGGCGCTGACCGAGCAGTTCACCATTCACCGCTTTAACATGCGTACGTGCGGCGGCACTGAGAAGCACTGCACCACGCTTTATCACGCCGGCCTCACTAGTGACCTGCTATCCTTCCTGCGTCAATTGCCCGGACCTGTTTTCCTGGTGGGGTTTTCGTTAGGCGGAAACGTCGCCCTGAAACTTGCCGGTGAGCTTGGCCCCTCGGGCGGTGAACTGATTCGTGGCGTGTGCGCGATTTCCACGCCGATCAATCTCGCGGTCTGCACGGAGCGGCTCGGTCAACCGCGCAACCGGATCTATGAGCTCCGGTTTCTTGAGCGTATGCGAAAGCGCCTATTCGCCACTGGCCGCTATACGCGTGAGCAGCTCGAGCGCCCCCGTAGCATTTACGAAATTGACGACCAGATCACCGCGCCCTCCTTCGGATTTACGGGCGCGGACCAGTATTATGCGACCCAATCCGCGCAGAATTTCCTGAACGAGATTCGCGTCCCAACCCTCATCATTGAGTCGAAAGACGATCCGTTCATTCCATTTAGCACCTATGCGCAGCCTGCGTTTCACACCAACCCGGCGATCACGTTGGTCGCGACCGAACACGGCGGACACCTCGGCTTCTTGGCACGTAAGGCCCCTCGATTCTGGCTCGACGAAACCGTGATGGAGTGGATTAAGCGATCCGGCGCGACTTAAGCTCGGCCAGAATTCGATCCACTTTCTCTTCGCGATCGAGTGCCGCAAAGCGGTCGTCCACATTGCCTCGCAGCAACTCCACATGAGCCGCGGAAACCGCCTCGGTGCGCTGTACTTTGTCGGTCAAACGCGCGAACGCAGGAGATTCCAAACTCCCGGCGGACGCCATCTGCGCCTGCGACGCTTTGTTCATCGCGCGCGCCCTACGGCTTTGCGCCCCCAGTAACTCAGCCTTCGACTTTGCCTCTACCAGCTTCTGATCCAGGCGCTGCAGCGCGGTCTTTAGATTCTCCACTTGTACTTTTTGATCGGCAATCTGCTGTGAGAAACTTTCGGCAAGCTGCCGGCAGCTAAGCGCTCGTTCCACCGCCGTTCGCGCAAGTTCGTCGTCTTGCTTGCCAAGTGCCAGACCGGCTTTCCGCATCCAGTCTTCGCTCTTGTCCTGATTCTCAGTGCATTTGCGCTCCAGCAGATGATGATCGGCAATCGAGATAGCAACCTGCGTCTTTACTTGCAATAGCTGATTCTCCATGTCGAGAATCACTTGTTTTAGCATCACTTCCGGGTTTTCGGCGCGATCCACCAAGTCGTTCAGATTTGCGCGAAGCAGTGTGGTTACTCGTTCTAGCAGTGCCATGATGTTCTCCTTTTACTTACGCCCGTCTTTCTCGCCAATTACTTTGAGCTTGGCGAATAATTCCGACATCTGCATACCGGACAGCGTCTCGAAGAGCGCCGGAACTTGCGCCGCAATCTTTGTGATGTCTCCGGTAATCTTGCTCATGCCCGCCGTATCGCCGTTGCCGGTCGATACAATCGTGATCTTGTCTACGTTGGCCAGAGGTGCCACCAGCGCGCGCACCACTTCTGGCATATTTGAAATCAGCTTGTCGAGCACGGCGGCCTGGTTATATTCCTGATAAGCCTCCGCCTTTACGTTCATCGCGCGAGCCTCTGCCTCGCCCTTCTTGAAAGTGATCTCGGCTTCCGCTTCGCCCTGCGCGCGAATTGCCGATGCATGGCCTTCCGCTTCCGTGATCAGCCGCATCTTCTCAGCCGTCGCAATGGTTTCCATGCGTCGCGCTTCAATCTCGGCGGATTTCAAAATCGTCGCGGTCAGCTCGCGTTCACGGCGCAGAATTTCAAATTCCTGAACTTTGATCTCGTATTCTTTTTCTACCTGATGGATCTTCACGGCTTCGGCCACCACTTGCTGTTGCATCACGTTGGCCTGGATTTCGTAAGCTTTATCGGCCTGCGCCTTTTGGCGATTGACGGTTTCCAGATACTCCGCCTTCTTGATTTCCAGATCGCGCTGCGACTCCGCCTGCTTGGTCAATGACAGAGTTTCCGCCAGCACGCGCTCCTGATCCGCCAGCGCTTTCGCCACGGCGGCCGCCCGCTGCGATTCAGCGCGCTTGATGGCCGTATCGCGTTCCGCATCGGCTGTCGCAATTTCCGCGTCACGCTTGATTCGCGCCACGTCCGGCCGTCCCATATTCGTGATGTAGTCGTTCTTGTCGCGCACTTCTTTGATGGTGAACGAAATCACTTCGAGGCCCATCTTGGTCATGTCGTCCGCGCACGTCGACCGCATGCGGTCGCCCACCATCTCCGGCTCTTTGACGATCTGTTCCACCGTCAACTGGCCGATGATGCCGCGCAAGTGGCCCTCCATCACCAGGCGAATGAGACCTTCGCGATCCGTGTCGCTCTTGGTCAGAAACTGCTCGGCGGCGGTAATGATGGATTCAGGATCCGACTTTACTTTGATCTGCGCAACGGCTTCCACCGTTACCGCGACGCCCTGCCGCGTATACAGATCTTGCTGCGGCGCCACGTCGAACGACATCAATTCGAGAGACAGCCCGCGCCCCGTCTCGATCATCGGGAAGATCACGGTGCCGCGCCCTTTGATGACCCGCGTCCCGCGAAATCCGTAAACGATGATCGCCTCATGCGGACCGGCTTTGCGAAACAGCCGCGCAATCATCCCTATTAAAATCATTAAGCACAAAACTGCCAGTGCCACAATCACGATAACGTTATTCATAAAACTCTCCTGGCCTACAGGCCCGTTAACTGATCCCACTGCTTGACGTACGCGATGCCGCGTTCATAGCGGGTCACCACAACTTCGGCGTCCTTCGGAATCGGTCCGCCGCCATCACAGCGCACCGCGACTCCGCGCCGCCGCCCTTCTTGCGAAAAAATCATCTCGCCAGTGCCGTTTTCGCGCACCGGACTGGTGACACGGCCCAGCACTCCGATCATTTCGTAATCCGCTGGATCGAGAGGCTTTTCCCGTGACAATAGGAACTTGCCCAGAAACCAGAAGATGATCGAACCGCCAGCGAGGCCGGCGACGACCGCAGCCAGCAGAGCCCACACAAACCACCACGCCGCATAACGCGTCAACAGATATCCGGCGGCGCCGAACCACGCCAAAAACGCCGCCAGAGTCGCGAGATTGAATGGCGATGATGACCCTTTTCCGCCCCCGTGCGACCCATGCAAGTGCAGATGAAAATGCGGAAGATGCAAGCCGCCGGCAAGCAGCGAAATGGCGCTTATTGAAAATCCGGCGATAAGACAGGCGAGATATAGATCGGTCCAGTTCATGACAAAGAACTCCCATTCGGTTTGAAAACTTCAAGCAGACGTTCGGCAAGCCCGGGATTGGCCAGAATCGCCCCAATCAACAACAAGCAGCGCCGCGAATTCTCGTGTTTGGCCACAGTCAGAAGCGCGCAACTCATTTCGGGATCGCCACGGAACCGCTCCGCCCCTGAAATCAACCAGAGGTCGAGCTTATCTTCCAGCGCGCCAAAGTCCGACAGCAACTCGGTCTGGAATCCTTCGGGATCGTCCACCAGATATCCCGGATGCACCTTGAAAAACCGTGCCAGCCGCATGCGCGTTGAATTCGTAAGATGCGGACGCGCTCCGCTCTCAATCTGAGACAAATAAGATTGCGAAATCGGCTTGCCGGATTCCTTCAACACCGCGTCCACGATTTCCTGCTGCGTCATTTCACGATCCAGGCCGCGCAAAGTCCCTTCGACCTCACGCAGGTACCGGATCTTTTCGCCGAGTCTCATATTGCAATCCGTAATTATGATATGGCAATCCGCAATAGTTGTCAAGGGAATTTTATTCGGGGTGAAGAAAAGGCGAACATTGTAGGCTACTCGATGCTATACTTTTATTTCCCCCGAGCCGCTGAGGAGTATCCATCATGGACGAAAAAGAACGCGCGAGAGCGCTGGAACAGACATTAAGCCAGATTGAAAAACAGTTCGGAAAAGGGTCCATTCTGCGGCTTGGCTCCAAGGATGCCGTTGTGCCCATAGCCGTAATTTCCACCGGGTCGATTGCGCTCGACTCGGCTCTCGGCACCGGCGGATTTCCGCGCGGAAGAATCAATGAAATCTACGGCCCTGAAGCTTCGGGAAAAACCACCATCGCCCTTCAAGTAATTGCCGAAGCGCAGAAAAAAGGCGGCATGGCGGCGTTCATTGATGTTGAACATGCACTCGATCCCATCTACGCTCGCAAGCTTGGAGTGGACGTGGACAATCTGCTGGTCTCGCAGCCTGACTATGGCGAGCAGGCGCTCGAAATCACCGGCGCGCTCATCGCTTCCGGATCCATCGACGTGCTTGTGGTGGATTCCGTCGCGGCTCTCGTCCCCAAGGCCGAGCTTGACGGCGAGATGGGTGACAGCCACATGGGCTTGCAGGCGCGCTTAATGTCGCAAGCGCTCCGTAAGCTAACCGGCGTGGTTTCGAAATCGAAGACCTGCCTTATCTTCATTAATCAGATTCGCGAAAAAATTGGCGTGATGTTCGGCAATCCGGAAACTACCACCGGTGGTCGCGCCTTGAAATTCTACGCTTCTGTTCGCCTCGATATCCGCCGAATCGCCGCCATTAAGGATGGCGATGTGGTCGTGGGCAACCGGACCAAGGTAAAAGTCGTGAAGAACAAACTGGCCGCGCCCTTCCGCGAGGCTGAGTTCGACATCATCTATGGCGAGGGAATCTCGAAAGAAGGCGATTTGC
>JANYJA010000058.1 GCA_025358575.1 Terriglobia bacterium | reverse complement strand
CCATGGTTGGGCTGACGCTGATCACGATCGGATGGGGCGGCTACGTAGTGACGTTCTGGTCGCTGCCCACCGCGTTCCTGACCGGCACTGCCGCGGCAGCCGGCATCGCGCTGATCAATTCGGTCGGTAACCTCGGCGGCTATTTCGGGCCCGACATGATCGGGCGGATTCGAACCGCAACTGGCGGATCTTCAGAAGCGGCGTTCTACACATTGGCGGCAGTGGCGTTGCTTGGGGCAATCGTCATTCTCGTGCTGCCGAGAACGCAAGTGAAGCCGGCGCGGTCGACGGCGTAGACGAGAAGATTCGGTCTATCAGAAAACAGAACGGCGCCTTCGGGCGCCGTTTTGTTTGTCTACTTCTATCCGCATCTACTTCTCATCACGAAGAGCACGCGCCGCAAGCGGCACAAGTGTTCCCTTGAGGACACGAAGGGACGCGAAGAAAAACAGGTGAAAAATGACATGATTTTTGCGGCTCGCAGTCCTTCGATTTGGGCGATCCACGTGTAAAAAATTTCGGCCGACCGAGATCGCTCAGACCTTGTCGGTCAATAACCGCCACAGCAACCAGACGCACATCACGAGTAGGAAGAGCCCAATCAGGCTGACGAGTTCTCCAGGCAACTCTGGTACTGCCGCACTTCTGGCGGTTGAATGACCCGGCACCATCTCGCCGGAAAGCATCGCCGTAACGCCGGAAACCAGGGTCACCACCGAAGCGACGATGCCGATTAAAGCGCCGATGATGCCGTTGCGCTTTCGGAACCGGCGATGCTCCGGCTTTTCCCGTCGACGAAGCTCAGATCCAAATTCAGGTTCGGGAGACTTCGGTGTATCCATGTCTGGCTTACGTATTACTCCTTATTGCCATGATTAACCAGCGGCACCGCCGATGACACAATCCAGCGTAGCGACGCAGTCGACGCGTTGAACAGGAAAGCGTGCGTCGCTCAATCACAACGGCGCGCACAGCGCCGTTTTATTTTTAGCGGGTCGTCGCCAGGTCGAAATCGCTAATCTGCTGTTCCTTCTCTACCTGCACCTGCTCGAACGGTGCGAAGGCATCGCCGATGCCGGATTCCAGGACATGCCGCGCACCCTTCAATTTCGCCGCACTCTTCTCCTGTACCCAAACGACGAAGCGATAGTGTTGCCCGTTCCAGCGGCCGACCGTGAGCGTATTGCCAAGGTAGCCGCGGTAGTACGCTCCCGCTATAAGTCCGCCCGGCTTGAGCGACTGTTGCTCCAGCCGTACCTTCTGCGTTGCACTTATCTGCGCCTCTGCATCGAGGTCGACGGGCGTCAATCCCAGGTTAGCCATGATGTATCTCCTTTTCGCCTTACGGCGATGCCACCAAAACCATTTAACGGCTGCCGCAGGAAAATAGCCAGTGGCTCCCGCTGAGTGGCAAAAATCGGAGGACGAACGGCGTGCGAACCGTATTGCCGCGACGCGGCGATGAGGCACCAAGCGCGCTCCGGTCGCTGGATGGCGACGGTTCGTTGCGAGAATTTCACTGCAGCGGCGACAAGCGCGACCCGCACCGTGGGCATTTGCCCGCCTCTAGTACCATATCCCGGATGGTAGCCAGACACTGACGAGGTCGAAATGACAGATCCATCGATCCGCGATGAGGTGCGAACCAGGCGCGCAATTGTCCGCGCCGCTCCGATCGCGGCCCTGCTCTATCCTTTGTTGCTCGCTGTGTTGTTTCGCGCTGGGCAAATGACGGGGGCAATCCGCGAGGTCGCCCTGATTGTCTCGCTGGCGCTCTTGTTCTCGGTCCCGGTGATCGTCTTCGCGGTCATCCGCCGGACTGGCGCGAGCGGAAATCCATCCATCACCACACACAGGGCACGCATCGTCGCCCATCTCGCCTTCGCTGCGCCACCTCTGTTCACCTTCATAGGTGTGCTGACCTACATGGCGGGATTGTCCAACGGCGACTATTGGGCATGGATCATCGTGTGGCCGCTGGCAATCATCTGGCTCATGCGCGAAGACGCGAGTCCCGTCGTTTCGCGCAGCGCTCCGAAGTGGCTCGCGCCTGTGCATGGCACTGTGGCCATCACGCTCATTGCCGGATTTGTGCTGCTGCATTTCTTCAATCACCTGACCGGACTTTGGAGCGCGGAAACGCATATTGCGGTCATGAAAATACTGCGCGGGTGGTATCGCAATGGTTTTGTCGAACCGGTGCTCGTCGCGCTGATGCTGTTTATGGTGGGCAGCGGATTGGTGCTGCTGCGCGCCAGGCTCGCGCGCGCATCGGACTTCTTCGGAACCCTGCAGACGGTAACCGCGGCTTATCTTCTATTTTTTATCCCCGGGCACATGAACTCCGTGTTCGTCTACCAGCGCTGGTTTGCCGGCAAGGACACCGACTTCTGGTTCGCATCCGGAGGAACAGCGGGATTGCTCGGCGACGGATGGAGCGTGCGACTCATTCCACACTATTTGCTCGGAGTCTGGGCGTTGACGACGCACGCGGC